>NZ_NUHI01000024.1:0-103372 GCF_002575105.1 Bacillus sp. AFS053548
ACCAATTTTAATTGCGATACTCAGATTTTAATTGCATTTTTACCAATTTTAATTGCGATTCTCCTCTTATTTAAACTTTATTTGCGGTTCTCCCATGTTTATTTGCACCCCTTCGTTTATTCAACGACACCCTCTTTTTATTTGTACCAATTAAGAACATTAACGGACCTCCCATGTTTATTTGCACCTATTGAGAACTTAATTGTGGTCCACCCAAATTTACTTTCACCAATAAATTCCCCATAAAAACAAAAAAGCCTAGAATCACTAAAATTCTAAGCTACTTTCATCATTTACTTTGTTGATTGTCTAATTTGAAGATGATGCGGAAGAATGACTGTATGATCTTCCACTGTCTCTTTATTCATATACTTCGTTAATAATCTCATTGCAACTGCACCAATATCATACATTGGTTGAGCAACAGATGATAATTTTGGACGCACCATTAATGCCAATCTTGTATTATCAAACCCAAAAACCTCAAGATTATTCGGAACTAATATACCGTGGTCTTGGGCACTGTGGATAACGCCAATCGCCATTTCATCAGATGCTACGAAAATCGCGGTCGGAATAATATTACGCTCATGGAAAGCTTCAAAAGCTTCACTTCCTGATTCATACGTATTATCACCATAAGTTACTAACTCTTCATCGAATTCGATTCCATTTTCTTGTAAAGCACGTTTATATCCTTCTAACTTACTTAATCCGATAATATTCGTTTCAGTAGGTCCGTTTACGAATGCTACCTTTTGGTGACCTTTTTTAATTAAATAATCTACTGCATCAAATGCCGCCTGAGTATAGTCGATATTTACTGAAGGGATTTTATTAGCTTCATCATATGTAGTCGATAATACGATTGGAACGCCAGCCTTTTCGTACTCTTCTTGATGAATATCCGTAATTGTTCCACCAATAAATAAAATTCCGTCAACCTGTTTTGCTAACATATTATTCATTAATGTAATTTCTTTCTCAACATTCTCATCTGAGTTACTTAAGATAATATTGTATTTATACATTGTTGCAATATCTTCAATACCACGTGCTAGTTCTGCATAAAAAGTATTTGAAATATCTGGAATTATTACACCAACTGTAGTTGTTTTTTTACTTGCTAGTCCTCTTGCTACTGCATTTGGTCTATATCCTAAACGACTGATCGCTTCGTTTACTTTTTTTCGTGTAGTAGGTTTAACATTTGGATTACCATTAACTACTCGTGAAACTGTAGCCATGGAAACGTTTGCCTCACGTGCTACATCATAAATCGTAACCGTCATATTCATCACTCCTCTATTTTATTCTATCTATTATGTAGTTTGTTTTTTATTTAGGTAAAATAGTCATAAAACGTAATATTCCACAAAAATAGTGCTTCATTCTATCTTATAGTGAAACGAATATTCGTTCAATACACCTATTAGAAAAAAATGTAAATTATTCGTAGTTTATCACTATATATTGCTAATTTAAAACAAACGTTCACAAATTATTCAAAAAGCGCCGACTGATTTTGTTCAGCCAGCGCTTTTATGTTGATTATCGATTTATGAAAGAATTAACTTCAGACATAAATTGGTCAAATTGATCAAAATTCATTTGCTGAGATGAGTCACTTAAAGCAGTAGCAGGATCTGGATGAACCTCTGCCATAATACCATCAGCTCCAATTGCTAGTCCCGCTTTTGCTGCAGGTATTAGTAAGTCTCTTCTACCTGTCGAATGTGTAACATCTACTAATACTGGTAAATGTGTTTCTTGTTTTAAAATTGGAACAGCTGTTATATCTAATGTATTCCTCGTAGCTTTTTCATAAGTTCTTATGCCACGTTCACATAAAATAATTTCTTGATTGCCTTCTGACATAATGTATTCAGCTGCATAAATGAATTCTTCGATTGTCGCTGATAAACCTCTTTTTAATAAAATTGGTTTATTTACAGAACCTGCTGCTTTTAGTAATTCAAAGTTCTGCATATTTCTTGCGCCGATTTGAATGATATCAACATAATCTAATGCCATTTCAATATGTTCTGGGCTTACTATTTCACTAATAATTGCCAACCCATGGTTTTGGCCAACTTCTTTTAAAATCTTTAAGCCCTCTTCACCTAGTCCTTGGAAGTCATAAGGCGAAGTACGTGGTTTAAATGCACCACCACGCATAATTTTTATTCCTTGTTCCTTTAATACTTTCGCTACTGAATCAACTTGTTCATAGCTCTCGACTGCACATGGACCAGCAATAATAATTGGGCTTCCATCACCAATATTAACACCATTTACATTTACGATTGTGTTTTCTGATTTTCTTTTTCTTGAAACAAGGAGAACTTTTTTATCGTCTTCTTCTTGAAGCTCTAAGCTACTTTTAAAAATTTCTTTAAAAATATGTTGGAGGGTAGCCGTACTAAAAGGACCTTCATTGATTTCGGCAATATGATCTAGCATCTTACGTTCCCTCACTGGGTCATAACGTTTAACACCTTGATCAATTTTTGCTATACCAATTTTCTTAGCGATTTCGCCTCTTTTATTTAATAACTCAAATATTTGATGATTAATCTCGTCTATTTCAATTCTAAGTTGTTCTAAATCATTTTTAGTCAAATTAAATCCTCCTTGCAAATACCAATATCCAATATCTCATTTGTTATTATGACACTTTATTGAAAGCTAATCAAAACATGAGCATTATTTTAAAAAAATGTTTTTTTAGTGAATATTTTGTATTCTCGTTGGGGATATTTCCGACGCAAAATAAAAAGAAGAGTTATCAAAGTAACTCTTCTTTACGTTGTTGAAAAAAGAAGTTGTCAATTAAATAAGTAATGTGATGTGGATTTCCACTACAGGGTGCTCGCTTTCCGCGGGGCGAGACCTGAGCCTCCTCGGCTAGCCTGCGGGGTCTTTAGCCTTCCCGCATATCCCACAGGAGTCGAGCCCCCTTTCGTTCCAATCAACTTATTCATCAAAAAAAGTTTATATTTAAAAACTTTAGAATAAATTTTCAGGTATTAAGATAAAAAGAACAAGAAATATAAAAATAGAAATTACGTTAAAATTTAAAAATAAATAATCCTCTAAATTCGTATCCAAAAAAGGCCATAACTTTTTATCAAAAATTTATGTATTATAAACAAAAATAACTCTAAACCAAAGAAGACCAAAATCTTTATCAATTAATTTTACTTAGTAATCCATTCTTTAATATTGACTGTTTTTTTAAACAAGCAAAAAAAGAAGAGTTGTTAAACAAACTCTTCTTTTTTAATCTTAGGAAATACTACGTCCTTCTTCGACATCTAATACTCTGTCCAACCATTCGTTAATCAGTGAGTTGAATAGATTCTCTTGTTCTATTTGAAGATTATGGCCAGCTTTATCTAAAATTGCAAATGATGCTCTTGGAAAATTTTCAAGAATAGTAAATGCGTCTTTAAACCCTACGACCGAGTCTTGTAATCCTAATAAAAATAGGCTAGGTTTATTAAACTTAATTTTATCTATTTCAAATGAAAATCCGTAGTTATTCCTTATTTTAGATAAAAATTCTTGATCAGCAATTGAACATCCGCTAACAATTTCCTCCTTATAGCGAACCCAAGTTTTTTCATCTAAAATTACGTTATTTGAACGAAAATCAGTTTTTTCAAGTTCATTTAATTGATTTAAAAAAGTTTTATCTTCAACTATTATAGTATGTCTTGGTAACGACCTTTTCTCAAATTGTGGAATAATCATTGGGCAAATAATGCAACACCTTTGACTTTTTCAGGTCTATTAGCAATAATTCCTCTTGCTAAATATCCCCCGTAAGATTCTCCGGCTAATAAAAATGAGTGACTCGGTATGATCGTATCAATAAATTTTAAGACGATATTCAGCATATCATCTGTCGTATTAATGTTTGTTCCGCCCTTAGTTTTACCCATACCTGGAAGGTCAAAGTAAATCCTTTTATAACCGTTTTTCTTAGTAAAAATCGGTTCCATGCAACCTTGCATTAACCTAGAGTCTGGAGTAAACCAATGAATCATAACGATTGGTTTTCCGTTGCCAAAAATTTATAAAAATCAATAAATAACTATTATTTTTATAGATTTCGTTTATTTCCCTTTTCTACGTGTCAGATTTTGCCTAGTCAGGCTACTTTCGTTTGGTATAACACTCCAAGGGCGTAAATTCGGATACAACGAATCCTACATGTTCAGTTATGACGTTTAGGTAACATTTACTAATTTATATCGTGACAAGTTGATCGCACCGTTTAAATCTCGATCAATTTCATGACCACATTCACATTTGTATATTCGGTCTGATAGCCTTAAATTTTTTTTCAAATTCCCACAATTTGAACACATTTTAGAAGATGGGTACCAAATATCAGCTTCAACAAATTCAATGCCATATTTTTCACATTTATATTGAATTTGGCGTTTGAATTTCAATAAACACTGCTTTGCAATTGCTTTTGACAGGTGCTTATTCTTCATCATCCCTTTAATATTTAGAATTTCCATTACGACGCGATAAGGTTTGGTTTTCACGATCTCGCTCGTGGATTGATGAAGATGATTTAGTCTGATATTTGTCAATCTTCTATGGAGGTGTTGTATCTTTTTTTCGATTTTTAGTATGTTACTTGTTTTGACGAAACGGTTTTCCTCCTTATTCATTTCATATTTACGAGAAACTCGACGCTGTAACCTACGTAGACGTTTCTCTGCACTTTTAGCAGTATCTGTCTTGTTAATATTGTTCTTCTTGGTGCCATCTGAACAAACGGCTAATTTTTTTATCCCTACGTCAATACCAAGTGAGACATCTGTATGTTCAATTGTTGGTTTTAATTCTTCAATCCCTACAGATATATACCAGTATTTCCCATCGTTACTAATTCTAGGATTAAAGTATTTTTCATCCGGTATCAATTCAGAAGTTACAACCCAACCGACTTTTTCAATCAACACTTTCTTTCCTTTTACTTTTAACTTTACATTATCGTTATAAAAGGATGGTTTTGATTTTCTTTTACTTTTGAATCGTGGTTTATCTGCTAACCCTCTAAAGAACTTTTCATACGCATGACAAAGATCTTTTATCGCTTGTTTTGTAATATTATTTGATACCCCATACAACCAAGAAAACTCATCAGTTTGTTTTAATAAAGTTAATTCTTTTCTTAATATGCCATTAGAAATAAACTTCCCACCGTTTTTATAACTTTCTTCTTGTTTGGACAAGGACCAGTTATAAGCCCATCTGGCAGTTCCCACTGATTTCCATAATTGTGTTTCTTGTTCTTTAGTTGGTCTTAATCTTACTCTTTTCGCAAGTATCATTGTTTTATTCACAATATTAAGAGTTTGTTTAGTTCCACCGACCCAATCAACTTTCAAATTACTCACCTCATGTATTCTATATAAACACAATGAGTGATTTGCATTTAGAACAAATTGTGATATTTTTATAAACTTTTATAAATTTAAATTAACTTTTGTGACCCTCCAATTTTCAAATCTATTCATTCTTATAAATTGAAGTGATATTAATATTATGAGGCAAAACAGCATGGACACCCTTAACATGGTTAACAATTTGAGTTATTCTCAAATCAACACAAACACTAGCTAAAGCAACCGCTTCTGTTTTTTCAATAGCATATAGCTCTTGAATTAATTCGACCATACCATTTAATGCTGTTTTAGTTGCTTTATTTAAGTCTTCATCAAAGCCAAAAGTAAGCCACCCTACCGGCGTGTTAGCTCGTGGCATATTAATCTGCATGTCTTCTCTTACTGTAAGAGTTAGATTCACTTTATCAAATGGAGATTCGATCGCTTGACCAGATACTTCCCCATCTCCTTGTGCAGCATGTCCATCACCCGCAGATAAAAGTGCTCCTTCAACGGCTATAGGTAAATACAAAGTACTACCTTCTACCAACTCTTTACAGTCGATATTTCCCCCACAATATCTCGGCGGTATAGTCGAATGTACACCTGATTCAGTAGGCGCTGTACCTAGGACTCCTAAAAATGGTACTAATGGTACTGAAACTTCCTTATCTCTAATTTTAGTATTCGCCGTATTGTTTTCTTCATTGATTAGCCAATTTAATGTCACTTCTAGTTCTTCTGAAATACCTAATGCGTTATTTTGCCAGTTCTTTTTACCACCTGCACAATTCCAGCCGTACCAGCCAGCTTTTAATTCGTTTATTTTAACTTCAAGTGTCATACCCGGTTTAGCACCTTCTACAAAAAATGGACCAATCATAGGATGACCCCATTCTTCTTCCTTTTCCCTTGACACGAATTTTACTCTTTCTCCATTTTGATGCGAATAACCCCACCCGATATCAATCGTATCAAACTCAATCGAATCACCAGAACGAATGATTTGAATTGGTTCATATTCGTTACTAAAAGATGCATGCAAATGCTGATCTGATGTCTTAAATTTAAATGTTTCTGGCATATTTACTCCTTCTTTCAACGCTCGATTTTAATATGTAAAAATAATTTAACTATAAATAATTTCTGCACGTAACTTCATTTCCCTTGTTTTAATTATAAATTTTCATTACTTTTTTCCTATAAACCCTATGATTTGCTCCATCAATTTGAATTGCATAAGACTTTCGGTGTATTGTATAGATGAGATTTCCAAATTTAGGGATTTCTAATTTCATTATACTGGAGGAGTAATAATGGCAATTACTTTTAAACAAATGGTTGCAGAAGCACGTGACAATGTACAAGGAATCAGTTCAGCAGATGCTCGTGAAAAAATTAATTCAAATCCTGAAACATTAGTAATTGATGTTCAAGACGCAGCTGATGCAGGTGCATGCGGATTAATACCAAGCAGTTTGAATATCTCACTTGGAATGCTACCAATCCGTGCTGATTTAGAATTACCTGAACATTTACGCGAGCCTAAATTAGCAGATCGAAATCGCCCTGTTCTTGTTACATGTGGCGCAGGTGGTCAAGCATCTTTAGGAGCATATATACTTAAAAAAATGGGATTCACTGATGTTGCATATATCGATGGTGGTACTGCTGCGTGGAAAGCTGCTGGTTTTGACGTAGAATAACTCTCTGACTGTCCGCCAAACGCTCGCTTTCTTCGTTGCTTCACCTGCTGAGCGGTGCTCATTACCGATAAAGGTAACTCCGCTCCTCATCAGGCTTCGCGCCTCGAAAGGCAAACGTTTTCAATCAGTCTGAGAATCAAACTTTTTGGGTATTTTTCAAACTACATAAAAAAACTGCACCTTAAGTTACGATTTAAGGTGCAGTTTTTTTATTTTTTTAATAAAGCATTTTCAATTGAATCTTTCTTAATTGAAAAATGAGAAGTATTATAAACTGCTTCTCCATTTTCAAAAATAAATAATTGAGGAGATTCATGTTTGATTGCCGTTTTCTCAGCAATATAGTTAGACAATTCTCTGTCATCTTGAACTTGTAAAAAATACAATGGTACATTCTCATATGCAGATGCAAATGCTAAAAATTCAGTATAAGCTGCATGACTAATTGGGCATGTTGTACTATGCTTTAAAAATACAAATTTCTCTTCGTTGTTAATTAGTTCATCAAACTGTTGAATCGTTGATATTCGATTTACCATTTCTCTTTTTTCCCTCACGCTTCGTTTTATACTTTTCCCATAAATCCATTGCTGTATTACCCCAATTAACTACTTGGGACATTTTTTCAGTACTAACTTTTACAGTATTCGATACATTATTAGCAGTATCTCGTACTTTTTCATTCATTTCTGAGATTGTAACTCCGACTTCTTCGACTGATTTAGCTAATACATCAAGGGATTTTGCTCGTTCACGCATATCTTTCGTAAGTTCATTCGAATTATTCACAAAAATTTTAGCCTCATTTGCTAAATGATTCGAAGTATGTACTAATTGAACGGCTTCAACACAAACATTATGTAAATCTTTTTGTGTTTCAGCAATAGTAGACTCTACACCTCTAAATACCCTTTCTAGTCGGAATAAAGTACGACTAATAAATACAACTAAGATCACAAATGCAACTGCTGCGATTAATGCACTAATTGAAATTAAATCCATTCGAAAAAACCCCTTTCATTCATAGCCTTCCACAAATTTAATCACTTATTTCGTATTATACTACAAATTTTACCAAACACTAAACTAGTCGTAAAACAAGTTTTCAAATTCTTTAGTAAAAAAAGAATACTTTAGTAAACAAAACTGACTAAATAGTTTACAATAGGTATATAGTTATAATTATTGGAGGGAATTTTCAATGAAAGATCCACGTATTTCAAAATTAGCTAAAAACTTAATCAATTACTCAGTAAAATTACAACCAGGAGAAAAAATCTTAATTGAAAACTTTAAGCTAGAAACTGAATTAGTTACAGCTTTAGTTAAAGAAGCATATGCTGCTGGTGGTTTTCCTTTCGTATCAATCAAGGATCATAAAGTAGATCGTGCATTATTAATGGGTGCTACTGAAGAACACTTTAATAAAGTAGCAGAATACGAAGCAAATGTAATGAAAGATATGGATGCTTATATCGGTTTACGTTCAGGTGTTAATATTAATGAACTTTCTGATGTACCAGATGAAAAAACTAAAATCCATGGTAAAACTGTAGGCCAAAAAGTACATAGAGCAATTCGTGTTCCAAAAACTAAATGGGTTGTACTACGTTACCCAACTGATTCAATGGCTCAATCAGCAAAAATGAGCACTGAAGCATTTGAAGATTTCTATTTTAATGTATGTAATTTAGATTACGGAAAAATGGACAAAGCAATGGATGCTCTTGTTGAATTAATGAACCGTACAGATAAAGTTCAAATTAAAGGACCTGGAACTGATCTTACATTCTCAATTAAAGATATCCCAGCTATTAAATGTGCTGGTGAAATGAATATTCCTGATGGTGAAGTATTTACAGCACCTGTTCGTAATTCAGTAAATGGTACACTTTCTTATAACACGCCATCTCCTAACAATGGTTTTACTTTTGAAAATGTTCAACTTAAATTCAAAGAAGGTAAAATTGTTGAAGCAACTGCTAACGACACTGAGCGTATCAATAAAATCTTTGATACAGATGAAGGTGCACGTTTTATCGGTGAATTCGCAATTGGTGTAAATCCATACATCTTACACCCAATGGGAGACATCTTATTCGATGAAAAAATCGATGGAAGCTTTCACTTTACACCAGGTCAAGCTTATGATGAAGCTTACAACGGTAACAACTCAAATATCCACTGGGATATGGTTTGTATCCAACGTCCTGAATACGGTGGAGGAGAAATCTATTTCGATGACGTTTTAATCCGTAAAGATGGTCTTTTCGTAATCGAAGAATTAAAAGAATTAAACCCTGAAAACTTAAAATAATTTTTTAAAAATGAGAACACATATTAAGCTATGTGTTCTTTTTTGTATCGATTAATTTGAAATATATCTTGCTTCTGATGGCTCTACTTATGTAACAGGCCAAGTACTTCATGTAAATGGGGATATTATGACTGAAACTTGAAAAATGAGAAGACAAGGAATAATACTCTTACAAAAATAAAAGACTGGGAGATTCCCAGTCTTCGTTTTTATGCAGCCTTTTTCCCGTTAGTCAATCTCTCAACTAACATGCTTACAGATAAATCACCTGTTGCATTTAACATTGTTGCAGGCGGATCAATTAACGTACTAATTGCCGCAAGAATTGGTAAAGATTCTACTGGTAAACCAAACAGAGAAAGAATTAACATTTCCCCAATCATTCCACCATTCGGAATTGCTCCCATTACCATACCAACTAGTAATGCAATACCGATTGTTACAAGATAAATATTCAAACCAGAGAAATTCATTCCAAATACACCAAAGGCAAAAGCAATTTTTACGACTCCACCCATAACAGATCCATCTTTGTGTAATGCACTAGCTAAAGGAATAACAGTCTCTCTAATATTTTTAGATACGCCCATTTGTTCAGCTGATTCAAAATTTGTTGGTATCGTTGCTGCACTACTACAAGTTCCTAAAGATGTTAACGTTGAAGGTAATACATTTTTCCAATAAATTCTAAATCCATAACTACCACCGGCCATATAAGCAATAATACTATAAACAATAAAATAAAATAGAATAGCAGTTACATAATATAAAACAAAAACTCGCTCATATGAACCTAGTAATTCCTTTCCGTATGTTGGAACAAGATAAGCAAAATAAGCTCCTAATCCTACAGGTGCAAGATACATAATATAGTTAACCATATTCATGATCACTACATTACCACTTGATAATAATTTTTTAACAATGTCTGCTTTATCGCCAGCTTTATTCGTTGCTAAACCAACTAATACAGCAAATACAATAATTGCTAACATGTTACTTCTTGAAAACAAGCCTGAGAAATCATTCACCGTAAATGTATTTACAATTTGCTCGGCTACTGATACTTTATCAGTTGCATCTGGCTTAACAATTGGGATATGAACCCCATGTGCAGGTGGATAAAACTTCATAACAACAAGCATTATGATCGCTGCAATAATACCTGTAAATAAAAATACTCCTGACATATTTCGCATAATCTTACCGAATTTTTCTCCTCCACCATTTGCAAAGCTTGAAGCTACAGAGAAAAACACAAGCGGTACAACTACTACGAATAATAAGTTTAAAAAGAAATCCCCTATTGGTTTAAGGGCTATTCCTACGCTTTCGTTAGTGTAACCGATGACTGAACCTATGATGATACTACTTAGTAAAATCAAAGGGAAAGCGTAATTTCTAAATGAAAATTGCATAAGCTTCCTCCTAATATAATTGCTATTTGTAGTATACCGAAAATTTAATAGTTTGTACTCCTAATTTTTAATAAAACCTACATATTTCTACATAAACATACAAAAAAGAACACTTTGTATGATCTACAAGTGTTCTAATTTTATTAAAATTATGAAATACTTCCTATTCCTTTACCCGTATTCCAATGCTTTAATCCTACTTATTTCTGATCTTATTATCTTAAGACTTCATCAAAAGCAGCTGAAACTTTTTCAAACTCTTCTTCTGTTTCTATATCGTAAAACTCGCCATCTTCTTCGACTCTTAGGAAGAAAACATCAATATCCTCTTCACTTTCTTTTTCTACTTCTTCTAGTAAACCTACTGCTATGTATTCATGACCCTCAATCGTAATTGAGCCTAGTACTTCGTAATCTTGCTCGTCTCCTTCATCATAGCTAAGTGTAAGAATTTCGCCTACTTCAATCTTTTCCATAAATCTTTACCTCACTTATTTCAAATTCATTTTGCATAAAGAAAAACCTTTATGTTCCTTTAGTGTAACAGAATGATGCAAAACGTTAAATTGTAAATACACTTAAAGCTTTTCTAAATCGTTCTATTTTTAAACCATCTTTTTCTGGAGAATCAATTTTAGTAAAAAAAATTGATTTTTTAAAAATTTACATGAATATACTTACCAACGCTGTAATAAGATTTAGAACAACCAATTCTTAAGTTTCTTTCAAGTTTATTAAGTTGGACAAGCCTATGTCTTCAAATAGTAGATATTTTCTATATTTAGGGAGGATTACAGAATGTCAAAATTAATAACGAGTCAAGAACAAATTAGTAGAAAAACTGAAAAATTTAAATCATTCTTTCAACGTTTTACTAAAAACCAAATAATTGATGAAACGCCATCACAACTTTTACATAATGAGTTAAGAAGCTTACAAAAACTTTTAGAGCTAAAAGAAATTAATTTTATTTATGCCGATCCCGAATACATTGATGTGGCTATTATGGAATTAGAAGCTATACGTACAAAATACAGTATTACTGTTAGACAATTAAAGGAAATACAGTCTGCTAGTGTTGTATGAAAAAAAGAGATAAATAGCATAGTAGCTATTTATCTCTTTTCATACTGTTGAAAAAAGAAGTTGTCAATTAAATAAGAATGTCTTGTTGATTTCCACTACGGGATGCTCGCTTTCCATGGGGCATGAGCTGAGCCTCCTCGTTCCTGCGGGGTCTCACCCTTCCTGCATCTCCCATAGGAGTCGAGCATCCCTTCGTTCCAATCAACTCTTCAAATATAAAAATTAATCTTTAAATCATTAGAATAATCATTATAGCCTTTTATTGTCTAAACTGTACCTAAAAGTCAAATTCAAATTCTACTTATGCAACCTTACACAAATATGTAAATACCTTTATGATCTTACTCTTTCGCTCAAATAATTTTTTAGCGAAATCATTATTAGATCAATTAAAAACGTAAAAAATAATACTTTATTCAACGAGTAACAGAGCCTCTTATATAAAGTTAAACATACTTTTCATATTTACTTTAATATTATTCAACACTCTGAAAAGAGATAAATTGCATAGTTAGCTATTTATCTCTTTTTCTATGTTAATTTCTCTAGAATTAAAATTTTTCCTGATTAAGAACTAGCCTCATACTTAGTTTCATATGTCTTAACTTTTTTAAATACATTAATGACAATCGTTAAGCACGGAAGAAGCCATAAGAATATTGCATAAGGTAAATACTCATGTAACTTCATATTAATGACTGTACTACTCATGATTGCAAGAACATTCCAAGGGATCATCGCTGGAAATAATAAAGTTGTATCCGCCATTAACCTCGCCAATTCTTCTTTGTTATATTTAGTTGACCAATGCGTTAAAAAAGATCTCCCTGTTAAAATAATAGGCATCGTTTGGTTACCTGCTATTACACATATAACAGCAGTAGCACCAATTGTTTTCAAAGAATCGGATAACATCGAAGTTGAGGTTTGTAGCCATTTATCCAACATAGGCTGAATGATATTAAGCTCCTCTAATAACGCATTATAAATACCTGCTACAGCAATAAACAATAACAAGCTATACATATGACTTAGCCCTCCACCAAGTCCATTAATTCCGTGCCAAAAAGAATTCACAACTTTACTAAAAGAAATTCCATTAAACAAAGCTATTAAACTTCCAGACAAAATACTAATAACATACGAGTAAATAATATTGATTCGAAATAAAACAAGTACAACTAATAAAATCGGTGGAATAAATTGAATGAATGAAATATCCTTGCTGCTTACGACTGCATGATGAGCCTCAGTAATTCCTTTGGCAAATTGTAAATCCATTATACTAAAAAATAAGATTGTAGCGATTACAGCAGTAATTGATGAAAAGAGCATCGCTTTACCTTGTTTTTTTACAGTTGTTTCAAGAATATTAGCTAAAAGCTGATGTGCGCTCGAAAATGGTGACGTACGATCACCGACAAATGCACCTGATATTACCGCTCCCGCTGAAATTTCCACCGGTATATGCAGTAATATAGCACTACTAATCAGTGGAACCCCTAAGGCACTTAATGTTCCAATCGACGAACCCAAAATCATTGAAAAAATCATCGTCGTTAGAAAACAAAACACAAAAAAATGATGTGGATTTATTGCCTGTAAAGTAATCGAAACCATCGATGTGATCGTTCCTGATAAATACCAAGATGGAAGTAAAAAGCTAATTAAAAATAAGATAAAGAGAACAATTTTAACTTTTCCCATCCCTTGATAGCTTAACTTCATAATCTTTCTAACTGCATATCCTCTTTTTAAACTTAATACGATTAAAAAAATTAATCCTGGTAAAATTCCAAATACGAGAGAGATATGTAATATGACGGAACTAATAATTCCAGTCAAAGTTACTAATATTAGGAAACTTGCCTGTTTAACTGAAAATTGATTCTCCATCCTTCTCCTTCTTTCAAACAGATTTACTACACTAAAATTGATTAAATATCATTCATTAATTATATTAGCTTTCAAGTAATAATACACTTATATTTCAATTAAAAAGCACTACTTCATTTTGAGAAGTAATGCTACTTAATGTTCTTAAATTTAAGATGGCTAATTCTTTTGACATATCAATTACATATTCTCTGGTGGCACAATTCCGATAAAGAACTGCATTTAAATCCTCCTTTAACGATCTCAAGAGAATTATTTCTTAATATAGGTCAATTCAATTTATACATCCTTAACTAAAATGTAAATCCGTTCCATATTGAACTAATTTTAATTTTCGTGCGACTGCCTGCGATGCATAATTATCCCAAGAGGTACTATACAAAGCAGTTCGTCCTTGGCCTTGGATGTCCGCAGCCCATGCATTTGAAACGATTAATCCATACTCTTTTCCACGAAAGTCCTCGAGTGTGTATACGCTAGCTTCAGCAGCTTCGGGTGATTGTCTGGCACTACAGCAAATCGATACGGCTATGTCATTTTCAATAATTGCATAACATGGTTCTTTAATTTCTAGCTCCTCATATGTATAAGGAAAGTTTGGTAATAATAATTGTTTATTTGCCTGGGTAATTTTAATGGCATTCCATGATGCCTTGCCAACTGTTTGAAATACATATGCCGGTCCCATCCATAAACTGTCTATCTGATGATTTTTACTTAAAATCCGCATGATATTTACTAATGGTATACTAGAGTTTGTGTCTAAGGCTTCCTCTAATTCAGTTAATTCCTCTTTTTTGAGACAATCCAAAAACCTTTTCACATTTCCCATTTTGGTGCTTCCTATATAAAATCTTGGTGCTTTTGTATATGGTGGTTCATTTATCTGTGTTATTTTTCCAACTTCATCGTGTTTAAATAATACGTTAATATGCATTTCCAAAAGTTCTAGCTCTGATTTCAAAAGGACTCCCCCTAGCTTCAAACTAGATAATTTACATACTTCAAATTTCTTTTTACTTTATCTTTTAATTTTTACAAATGTTCCTTTTTCAGACTTTTCAATTGCGATCTTATTCATTTTAGCAATTTTGTCTGATAAAAGAGATGATTGTTGGACAGTTTTTCCGTCTACTGATACAGACACATCGATAATCCTTCTTTTACCTTTTCGATGAATATCATAATCCTGATCATTTTCTTCGAGCTCAACTTTTGCATTTAAACTGTTTATTAATTCTAGAATTTCTTTATCATTGCTTTCTTGAATTAATGTCATTAACTGCATATCGTCCAATAATAAATCGTTTAAATTGATCATTTCTTTTTGTAATGCCAGTTTAATAATCTTTGCAAGTGAATCATATGAATAAATGCTAATCGGGCCTAAAAAATAATCAATAGCAAGTTGATAGTAAATCACTGTAAACCACTCCGCCATTTCAATAGAGTTTACACAGATTTCTCCATCTACAATTACTAATGAATTTAAAAATGCTTCAATTTCTTTTTTAGGTGTTCCAAAATAAGTATGCATATCTCTTAATGTATAATCTATTCGATCTGCACATAGCTTCGGAAGCTCTTTTTCAAGTATTTCCCATTTATCAATATCAAAAATTTCTTTAATATCGATATGATATTTCTCAAGTATAGAAGGGATCTCTGAATCTAAAATTACTTTTTCAAAGATTGTTTCATGATAATTTTCTTCACTATTATCAAATACAAAATCAATAACATGAGAAAATGCCGTGTGAGAAACATCATGTAATAAACCCGCTATTTGTTCGTTGACCGAACCCCCTAACCTTTTTATTAACAACATAACGCCAATGGAATGGTCATATCGAGTTCCATTAAAATGTTGATCCACTAAAAAGGTAGCACCAGCTTGGTGAATTTTTTTTAACCGTTGAATTGGTTTTGTATTGATTAATTCAACAAGTACTTGATCAATTTTGTATTGCCCATAAAGTTCATCGCTCAAAACCATATACTATACTCCTATTCAATTTATATTTGAAATTCCATCTCTTTAACATAAACAGCATTTCCAGTAATTTCTATATCATAAGTAGAATTTATTTTTTTAACATTTACTTTTACACGTCCGTCTTTCTGAATTTCCGTACCTTGTTCAACAACTAATTCAATTACATCATTAGCATCATTATCAATATATTTAGCATAATAAGCTCCCATAATCCCAGAAGCAGTCCCTGTAACCGGATCTTCAATCGTTCCTGAAAATGCAGAAGAGAAATGGCGAGCATGAAAATCTGCTTTTGAATCGTATGTTTCTAAACAAAATGGATGAACTGACGCTTTTGGAATTTCTTTCAAAATACTAGGAAAAAGTAGATTATTAGGTTGCATATTTTCAAATGAAGATAATTTTTTTATCGGTAAAAGTAAATTCCAGGCACCTGTACTTCCATAAAGAGTTGGTAGACTTGTATCGATTTCTTCTACACTAAGACCAATTGAGGACGCTACATCATTAATCGAGCCTTTAAACTCTACAAATTCTGGTTTTTTTTGTTTCATCGTTATGTAGATCTCATGATTCGAATTGTGAATCTTGATTGGCAAAATCCCAGCCTTTGTTTCGATCGTTAACTCACTTTTAAACTCAATTACCCCTCTTGTGACCAAAGCATATATTACTGCCATTGTCCCGTGACCACATAAATCCATTTCATGCCCTGGTGTAAAATAACGAATTTTATGATCAGCGACTTTCGAATTTAATAGAAATGAAGTTTCATTAAATCCCACTTGTTTTGCAATATCCTGCATTTCATAATCAGTCAAAGAATCGCAATCTAAAACGACTCCAGCCGGATTACCTTTATTGGGCTCTTTACTAAAAGCATCGTAATGGTATACGGTAATATTTTTCATTTTCTCACCTCATTAAGTTTTTATATTCTATTCTCTACCATCAAATCAAACATAAACTAATTTTTTTAGATTGTTAGATTAGTACTTCTATTCAATTGAAATATACATTATTAAACTAATTAAATAAAACGATTACATTTTCTATATGATAATACATTTTCCCAATATTTTTAATTTTAAAAGTTTGATAAAATATTATTAATCATTAAAATTTGGAGGAAAATATGTCATTATTCATAACAGCTTTCGGAGTAAAACTTTTAGTATGCTTAGTCTTTACCTTATTCTGTTTCTTAATTGCATGGCCAGTCGGATTATATTTTCGATACAAAGATGGACAGAAAATGAAAGAGGTATTGCGCGACCAACCAATCAATCGACGCAGTTACTGGCTTAAACAATTCTTAAAATTAAGTCTATCGATTATAGTTTTATATTTTATATCTTTTTTAATTGCACTTTATTTTGATATGTCATTTTCATCTACTGCACCGTTTGTCGGTCTTTTTGCTCTATTACTCATGCTTTATATTAAATTTGCTCCACGTACAACCGGTGAAGCAACACCTGATATTGGTGGATGGCATACAACATCTGTGATCATTGATCCTGATGAATATTTCACTTCAACAGGAGCAACCATTATTTTTGGATCTTTTATTTTTACGGCCTTTGAATTTATAGGCGTTCTATATTAAAATCTTTAGCAATTATTTTATATTTTTCCAAAAAAGCATTAATGATCAAACTGATTATTAATGCTTTTTTTATTACTTTTTTCATTTACATGGTTAGTTGTCGAAAATAAAAATGAAATAAAGTGAAGGGATTCTCAGGAATAAAGTTAAATATATTCAATTATCAAAGCTTTAGGAGGAGAAGAAATGTCAAATTGGAAGACTGCATTATTTGAGTTACAAAAAACAGATATGTCTTTTTCTACATTTAATGAAGTAAGAGCTGAACACTTAGACTTTAATAATGTAAGCTTGGTGAATTCGAAATTTACAAATGCAAACATGAGAAATCTTGAATTAAATGACGTGAATTTATTCGGAACTCGCATTTCAGATGTTAATTTATCTAATACAAAAATAACAAATGGTAATTTAAGAGACTTAGTAATTGATCATGTTCATTTAGCTGGTACAAGCTTCCGCAACATTGTCATTCCGGAAGATCTAAATCTTGACGATCACGCTAATTCTATTAAATTTGAAAAATGCAATTTAACAAATAGTCAGTTCACGGACTGTGATTTAAGTCATATCGAAATTAATAACTGCAATTTATCAGGAATGAAAATTAATGGCATTTTAATTGAGGAATTGTTAAAGAGTTATAGTCAGAGAAAATAGTTTCTACATACAAAAGAAGTAGTCAGTTAAATAAGTAAATCATGTTGTTTTCCAAAAAGTGTTATGAGTAAGGTAATTTCTTCTTTTTTGCTGTTTTACTTACTCTTGAACCCCTTGAGTAACCTACACATTTCAACGCGCAGTAAAAAAAGAATCTTTAATCAGATTCTTTTTTCGTGTCTATTTTTGTAACTTGCGTTGTTCTTAATGGTCGTCCAGTACAATATTTCTGTTTCCATTCCCTGTTAACTGTGCTTCGAACGCGTCAATTATATGCAAAAATCGGTCTGCTTCTCTAAATACATGGTCAGCCAGCAGTGGGTGAATGATACTTTTAATTCTACAAGCTTCTATTAGGTCGCGAGCTGTTTTCTTAAAATCTCTAAGTGATTTTACCGATACTCGGTTTTCATCAAGGAATTGGTCAAGTATCGGAACAGTTTCCGATTGTGGTCTCATTGATTCTAAATCTACGGCTTGGTATAAAAGTTGATCAAAATCATGGCTAAATTCCCTGGCTTGATCTACTAATTTTCTTTCTGACGGATCTAATAAATGCCCGATAAATTTTGCATGGTCTGCCATAATTCTTAAAAAGAAAACATTTTCCTGGATAATTGCAGCAGGTAGTGGCTGGAGTTGACCATTATTTAATTCAGTCAAGCGATTTGCAAAATAAGCCGCTTCCCTACTTGTATGGTCAACTAATAAAGGAAAGTTATTGCCCGTTATTTTACAAGTAAGGAGTAAATTAAGGATTTTCCGCTTATACGCCCAAATCATGGAAGCTGCCTGGTGAACCTCATTATTAAACTGTTTAATTTGCTGAGGATCCGTTTGAAGCGAAAATGATTGGGCTTTATTTCCTATTGCTTCAAAAACTTGATAAAATTGATCTGCTTCTTGTATTAGCTCAGTATCATCACAATTAAAGCCTAATTTAAGAAATAGTGAATGCTCTTTCATGATCCTTGACCAAAACAGGATCTCATCTAAAGATCGTGCTATAAATGCATCCGACAATCGGACCCCTCCTAACATAATTCATTTCACTTTCTAATATATTTATGAAAAAATGAATTATTACAGATACATCTTTATTACGTAGATTAGCTATTAATCTCATAAAATTTAAAATTAGTTTATAAAAAAAGCATTACTTCGATAGAAGTAATGCTAAATTATTTATTTAATCATAAATTATGATTTCAAAACATCGTGATCAACATATCGCTTCCCATCTAATTGACTAATAACATTAATCGCAACTTTTGCTCCATCACCTGCTGTAATAATCGTATGAACACTTGTTCCTGCAACAGTTCCCGCTGCCCATACTCCTTCTATATTTGTTTTACCATTCGAATCTACATCAAGTACGGTCTTTATGCGAGGTTCTGTTCCAGCCTTTGTTTTTAGTCCCACATTTTCAGCTATATCCACACTTAAGCCTGTAGCTAAAATCACTTGATTTGCTTCATAAGTTGCTTTTTCAGTTTCAATATTGAAGCCATTTTCTGTACTCACAATGTTACCTACAGTACCTTGGATAATTTCAGCTCCAAATTTTCTAACTTGATTTTTTCCTGTTTCTATTAAATTTGGGCCTGTAATTTCTGAAACCCCATAATGATTTTCAATCCAAGCTTTTTTCGTTATACTCTTGTCGTTGTCTAAAACTAAAGTTTTTTTACCAGCTTTTGCTGCAAATAAAGCAGCACTTGCTCCCGCCGGTCCGGCGCCGATAATTACGATATCATACATTATTAAAATCGCTCCTTTTTACATATAAGATTGATTTAAGTACTGTCACTATTATTCTGTCGTCGCCTTATTAATCCCTGCATATATAGATCGCAAATTAATTAAATCCCGGGAAACTTGAGAGATCAGAATAATTAATCCATAAAAGTACAAACGCAATAATACCTAATAATAATATTGTAAAAGTTTGTTTAAACGAATCCTTAACGCGGATATGTGATATTATTCCACCAATTGCCACAACTCCTAATAACAAACCACCCGCTGGAACCCAACTTTTTTCCCAAAATCCAATAATTAATCCAACTGCTCCAATCAATTCTACTAATCCAGTGATTACTCTAAACCATTGTGCTAATTTCAAGTGATTAAAACTTTCAACACTCGTTTTTGAACCAAAAACTTTACCCAAACCAGCAATTAAAAACATAAGAGCTAATAAAATTTGCAAGATAATTGATAAAATATCCATTTTTTTATCACCCCTTTACTAATATATATGCAATTGAAAAAAGCACATATTACTACAAAAGTAACTATTCAATTTAAAATTTTGATTAGAATGCAATTTAATTTCTTTTTCCTTCATTTTTATAAAAGCAATTTAAAAAACAGAATTTAGACAAAATAAAAAAGCAGTGTCACCTGCTATATTATTTAGTACTTTTAATTCCTTATCAAGCTAGTATACTAAGTTTAATCCTTAAAAAAATCAATTCGATTCATAACATCTTCAATTGTAAATTGCTTTAAATAATCTAAAGCCCGGCGTTCCGCTTCAAATAATATTCTTTCTATTTCTAAATCTAGCTGTTCTGCAGCTTCACCACAGTCAACTGACATTTCTTGTTCTATGGACCCCCTATAAACAGCAGTATAGATTTCACCTAAGGTAATCGAATCAATCGCCTTTTTTAAAATATAACCACCTTCACGGCCACCTTTGGAATCTACAATACCTGCTGAGGATAAAGATTGCATGACTCTTCGCATAAATGTCGCATGAGAATCCACTTGCTCTGCAATCATTGCGCTTGATAACATTCCACCACTATTTGCCAACCAAACTATTGCATGAACTGCTATTTTAAAACGAGGTGGACCAATATTGACACCTCTGTTTGCACTACTCATTGCTTTTCACTCCTAAAATTACATGGTTGATTACTTATTAAGCAAATGATAGAACATTAAATTTTCATAGGCAATAGGATGGTTAGAAGAAAGTTATTAACAATTTTTACCAATAATTATTCAGATGTTTACTAATAAATCTTTAGAGCCCAAAATGTTGCTTTGCTAATTCCTTATATCTCACTTCATCAATATCCTCTTTAGTGACTACACCGTTAATCCATTGTGTAAAAGAAGTATTCGTTAAAGTTTTATTCCCCTCATTTGTCAGTTGAGTCATTAAAGGGTTTTTATTAAAAGGAGATTCCTCATGCTCAGCAATAATTGTTTGAATCTCATTAAATTCGGACACATCCGAAATCACATCGCGTGAATCAAATGCATATCCAATTCTCCAATTGGGATCTTTATGTTTTAGTTTTAACAGCAATACATAATCCCCGAATTCTGTGTCTTCTTTTTTAATTCGAAACTCACCATTACTAGAAGTAATCATCTCACCGGTAAAGGGAACTGCTTTTAAAGGAAGATTCGCTCCAAATCCCGTATCAATTAAGTAGGTTTGTTCATTTTGTGTTAATAGGATTGTGACATGTGTTCTTCCAAAAGTAGGATATTTTTGAGCTATATTGTCATAAACAACCCCTCTTGCTAACCTCACGTTAAACCCATTTTCAAGAAGAAATAAATAAAGTAATGAATTCAATTCATAACAGAGACCACCTTCATTTTTTACTAATAATTTACTAATTAAATTTTCTCGGGTGATCTCCTTTGTTTTATTTCCTATAATGCAAAGATTTTCAAAAGGTATATTTTTGGCAGTTTTTTCAAGAACGTCATTTAAATTATTAAAATTAATCACTTCATTATCTCGTAATCCGATTCTTTTTCGAAACAATAAATTAAGCTCGCTCATTAATTATTCCTCCTGTCACATCAAACTTTTAATTAATCATACCATTTTAGTTTATAAGCTAAAAAAAATAAGCTGCAAAAGCAACTTCATGTCGTCAAAAATTTAGTTTGTTTCTTATAATCTTTTTTCAAAATAATATTGATTATTCCCTTTAGGATGATTCTCAATTACTCCAAATACTTTAAAACCATGCTTCTTATAAAATTTTGGAGCTTGAAAACTAAAAGTATCTACTTTAATAAGGCGACATCCATTTTCGATTGCAAATTCTTCCATTTGATTCATTAGCTGACTACCAAAACCTTCATGTCTATATTCATCTGACACCCATAAGAAGTCTATCGATAAATGGTGCCAATACATCCTTCCTGTAATTCCACCTACTATTTCCTCTTGATCATTTCTAACGACAAAGCTTATATTTTCAGACGGTGCTTTCCTCTCTTCAGGTAGGTTTTTAGCATTAAATTCAATTACTTTTTTTCTAATAAAATCACTATCTTCTTGTATCCATTGTTTTACTATTTTCATTTTTATTTCTCCTACTATTATTTTCGACTTATAGCAATTTCTTAATTAATAGTACATTCTCTAAATAACGCAATTTTCCTTTTAAAATCATTCTTAAACAAAAATCTAACTGAATAAGTTATAAATAAATAAACCTTCAATAATAAGAAGGTTTTAATCCAAATATTATGGTATAATCTTCCAAAAGGAGTGAAATTAATATGCATAACATGTTTTTTCCTCTATTTTCAATCATACCGATTTTGTTTTACATAGCACCTTTTGTCTTTATGATTTGGTTTCTTTTAAAATTCCTAAAAATTCAACAGGAGAAAAATCAAATTCTTAAAAGTATTTCAAATAAACTAGATCACTTAAATAACAATCATTCAGAAACCTGAAAGAGCGTATGCCTCTTTCTTTTTTTTATTTTTTAGAGACTGGTATCCAAATTTCGCTCTTAAAAGTTGGTGATGTGATATCTTTCTGTTCATTCCATAAAATTTCGGGACCTTCTACTTGATGGTAATTAGAAGATGGAAACCATTCAGAATAAATTCGTCCCCACACTTCTTGCAATGCATCTGGAAATTTTCCAACTGCTTCGAAAACTGCCCATGTAGATGCAGGAACTTCAAGCTGAGTTAACTCATTAGGACAGTCATTTGTAGTGGCAACACCAATATAATGATCAAGCTCTCCTTTTTCTTCCATTCTTTCTTCAGAAAAATTTGTTGAAGCACTTATTATGCCATTCGGTTCAACATTGGAGAGTTCTTTTAGTTTCGTTATTTTTTCCATCGTTAAAGTTTTCCACATGGATGCAATTTCCGGATTGACTCCATTAAAAATAATCGGAACTCTCTTTTTTATCCCTACGATTCGAAATGCTTCTTTTTCTTCAATACGATAGTTCATTTCATTTCCCCCTTTAATTGATAATTGGAAGGTCATTCGTGGAAATGCTTTGAGCGAATTGCCGTTATTTCTAGCTTCTGACGGAGTAATTCCATGTAAGTTTTGAAAGGCTCGCGTAAAGGAATCCGGAGAATTGTATCCGTAGTTTAAAGCAATATCAATTATTTTCTTGTTATGATCTTTAAGTTCAAATGCTGCAACGGTAAGACGGCGGCGACGTATATACTCTGAAAGAGAAATTCCAACAAGAAACGAAAACATTCTTTTAAAGTGATACTCAGAACAAAAAGCCCGTCTAGAAAGCTCTTTATAGTCAATCTCACTTGTCAGATTTTCTTCAATATATACTAGAGCATCATTCATATTCTTTAACAAATCCATTTTATAACCTCCTTCATCAATAGAATAACAGATACGAAATTAATCAATCCGACATTTCTTGTTAAGTTATGTAGGGTACTATTATTAAAGGGAGCCACATTAAGTAGCTCCCAAAAATTAAACTTTTTACATCGATAATTTAAATTCATCTTTTACATTCAATTTCTTATTAACTTTAACATAAACCAAAATTGCATTAAGTAGCAATAATGCACTTGTAACAAAAAATACATATTTCACACCTAAATATGCTCCAATTTGCCCACCTAAAATGGAACCGACAAATACACCTAAATATCCAGCTGACATATTAAATCCAAATACTCGACCGGTAATGGCATCTGGTGTAATACGTTTAACTAATGTATTAACAGACGGAGTTAAGCCCGCCGTTGCCAAACCTAAAATAAATCGCAGTCCCATCAATTCCCAAGCGTTTTTTACAAATGCTTGGGGAATAACCATCAGACCTGAAACAATCAGTGCAACGAATATAACTTTTTGTGGACCAATTCGATCTGAAATTTTCCCTAATCTCGGAGCAGCAATAATGCTTGCCAAGCCTGATGCTGAAAATGCCATTCCCGCTAACAATGCAACATGTGTAGAATGCGCAGATAGCTGAGAAATGTAGACAGTAATAACTGGTTCAATCGAATAAAGCGCTATTGTTAAAACAAAAAAAGTAATGAACATTGTAATCATTAAGCTTTTATCCGGAATAATACTCCATATTTCCTTAAACTTAAGCACTTTTTTATCTTGGCGAGTAAATGATTCTTTTACAAATAATGCTGTTGTAATAAACGCAATCATCATAAGTCCACCTGTTACAAAAAACACATTTTGTAAGCCTACAGTCTCTCCAATATAACCACCAATCATTGGACCAAGTAATGAACCTGCTATACTTGCAGTTGAAAGTGTACCTAATGCAGATCCCGCATGCTCTTTATCTGTTTGCGTTGCGATTAAAGTTGTACAAGCTGTACCGTAACCGGTAATGACACCTTGTAAAAGTCTTAACCCAATTAAAACATAGACATTATGTGCGAAACCCATACAAAAAATAATAATTGACATACCAAGACTTGCTCTTAGCAGCATTGGTTTTCGTCCAAACTTATCGGCTGCCAAACCCCAAACAGGAGAAAAAATGGCTGAAATAATAAAAGTTACTCCAAAAGCAATCCCTGAAAATTGACTAATTAATGCAGAATTATGAACACCAAGTTTATCAATATATAGGGGTAATACCGGACCAAGTTGGCTCATCCCAATGCTCGTTACAAACATTCCAAACCAACAAACAATCAAATTTCTTTTCCACAATAACAAGATTTCCCCCTCCTTTTTGATAAAAATAAAATCAATATTAAAAAGTCCCGAGAATGAGACAAATAAAAAATAACAATAAGTTTTAATATACACATAACACTAAACTATATTTTATAGTTTGTAAATTATATTATATAGTTTACTAATTATCATCAGAAGTGTTAAACTATTTTCAGTAATATAGCCTCTCTTTAAAAATACTTTGTATTTAGGTATTGTATCTTTAGGGACATAAGTTGATTGGTATTGGAAATCAGCCTATTTATTCTAAAAAAAACAATATACCTAAACATGAGACGGGAGCAAAAAAATGGTTCAAAAAAGAAATTTAACAAAAGAAAAAATTATTGAAGTAGCTTTTTCATTAGCTAATGAAATCGGACTTAATCAAGTTACTTTTCCAAAAATTGCAGAGAAGCTAGATATTAAATATCCATCTTTATATAACCATTTTGCGAATATGGATGATTTAAAATTGAAAATGACGATTTCACTTTTAAATAAATTAAATTCGACTTTAATGCAAAGATTAGTCGGTAAAAGTGGTGAACAAGCGATTAGAGAAATTGCTTATGTATATCGTGATTTTGCATTTGATAATAGAACTGGTTATGGACTTTTTATGAATATCCCGAGTACGGAAAATGATGATGTTAAACGACTTGCTAGGGAAACAACTGGAATTATTCATCAAATTCTCAAGTTTTATATTACGGACCCTACTTTATTAATTCATCAAGGCCGAGCATTAAGAAGCATTTTACACGGATTTGTCTCGATGAATTTCCTTGGATATTTCCAACATCCAGTAAATGTAGATGATAGCTTTGACGTTATGATTGATGACTTTATTTCTTCTGTTTCAAAAACACAGGAATAAGTTTTTAGCAACAAAAAATGTGAACACTAAACTAGGCAACTCTCTTTAGATGTCTAGTTTAGTGCTCACATAAAACAAAGGGAGGTGTGGTAAAGGTAATAAAAGCTTTTACCATTTAAATGAAAATAGCTAAAGGTATTGAAACAATTGAATTAGAAATGAACTTTACAGGTCAGGTAAATATTATTCATCCAACATTACTTTGGGATGAACAAGAAGTGATCCTAGTAGATACAGGAATGCCAGGGCAGACTGGGGAAATTCGTGAAGCGATCGAAAAAGCGGGATTGGAATTTAACAAGCTGTCTAAAATCATTCTTACACACCAAGACATTGATCATATCGGGAGCCTTGCTGAGCTTTTAAAAACACCTGATCAAGAAATTGAAGTGCTAGCACATAATGAAGACAAGCCATATATTGAAGGCGATAAAACTTTAATTAAAGTAAATCCAGAGCGAATCGCAAAAATGATTGAATCTGTTCCTGAGGAAATAGGAAAAAAAATAAAAGCAATCTATGATACACCACTAAATGCTAAAGTTAATACAACTTTATCTGACGAAGAAGTTTTACCATATGCTGGTGGAATCACTGTGATTTTTACACCTGGACATACTCCTGGTCACATTTGTTTATATCATCAAAAAAGCAAAACATTAATCGCAGGTGATGCTGTTGTCGCAACTGATGGCGTAATTATGGGTCCAAACCCAAATGCTACACCTGATATGGAAACCGCTCTATTGTCCATTAAAAAATTCACAAAATATGATATTGAAACAATCATTTGTTACCATGGCGGAGTTGTAAATGAAAATGTAAATAAACAGCTTTTAGCATTGGCTAACAATAATTAATATACTGTATTAAAATTGGGCACCAAATAAGGTGCCCTTATTTTTTTGTTTATTGGGTTTGTTTTTTACCATTTATAAATGAACATAAAATTAATACAACCAACATCCCTAAACAAACAAAAATACTTAATCTATTCTGTTCACTGAATGCAAATGCTATACAGCTCACACCTAATGCAATTACTGTAAAGGTTGTTACGTACGGAAATCCCCATACTTTATAGTGTGGCATCTTAGTATAAGTTTTGCGAAGCTTCAATTGTGCTAAACAAATACTGATCCATACTAATGAAACAGTAAATCCAGGAATCGCCATTAAATAACCGAATACGCGATCAGGTGAAAAATATGCTACAAAAGTGCCCCCAATTAAAATAATTGCACTTACAATAACCGTATAAACTGGTACACCATTTTTAGAAATTTTTGCAAAAACCTTTGGAGCTTCACCTTCAGTTGCTAATGAATACATCATTCGTGTACAACCATAAATTCCTGAATTTGCAGCAGATAAAACCGCCGTAATTAGAACAAAGTTCATAATATGAGCTGCACCTTGGAAACCTACTGTTGATAAAACTTGAACAAATGGACTTTCTTGATTACCAATTTCATTCCATGGAATTAATCCGCAAATAATCAGAATTGGAAGCGTGTAGAATAAAACAATTCTCCAAATAACCCCTTTTATAACATTTGGTATTACTTTTTCTGCGTCTTTTGTTTCTGTTAAAGTCAATCCAATTAGTTCTGAACCACCGTAAGAAAAAATGACTATTAATAAAGCAGAAAATACTCCTGACCAGCCATGTGGGAAAAATCCTTTATGTTGAACATAATTTTGTACATAACCGCTATGATCACTTGGAATAATTCCAAATAAAATTCCAGCGCCTAACGCAATAAATAAAACAATCATTGTAATTTTAATTCCTGCAAACCAGAATTCTATTTCACCATATCGTTTCACATTCATAAAATTAACAGCCACAATAAAAATTGCACTAATAAAACTTAAAGACCATAACGACATTGAAGGAAACCAATATTGTAGAAAGCTACCGGCTGCGATTACTTCAATAACACAAACAACTAACCACATAAAACAGTACAACCAACCAATTACGAAAGAAACTCTTGTACCAAACGCTTTACGAATAAATCCTTTCATATTCAAACCTGGAAACGCAATAGCCATTTCCGCAATCGCACTCATCACAACAAGAAGCAATAATCCAGCAAACAAATATGAAAAAATAACTGCAGGTCCTGCAATCGATACAGTTTCTGATGTTCCTTTAAAAATACCAGTGCCAATTGCTCCACCGAGTGCCATGAACCGGATATGTCTTGGTAGTAAATTTTTTTGTAATTCCATTTTCTATCTCCTCTTTCTAGCTTGTAATTTTATAAAAAAAAATCGCCCCTGTCACTAACGACAGGGACGATTTTCACCGTGGTACCACCCTAATTGCAGAATTAAATCTGCCACTTGTTTTATTTAACGATCGATGACCGTCTTTTTCAAAGTAAATGTCGACCTTTACTTCGAAAAAGATGCTCCAGGATTGTAATTCATGCTTGTTTTTGTACTGATTCACACCACCCACCAGCTCTCTTAAACAGTGAAACAAACATTACTGTATTCCCTTCATTGCATTTTCTATATTCAGTTTTAAACTAATAAAAAAGTCCCTACTGATTGTATCAGTAGGGACGAATTATTCGCGGTACCACCCTAGTTGCAGAAATATTCTGCCTCTTAAAAATTTGATAACGATCAAATTTGACCGTTTTCCCCTCAGTAAAGATTAAACTTTACTTCGAAAAAAATAGCTCCAGGATCGAAATTCATCCTTATCTTTGTACTGATTTCCACCAACCATCAGCTCTCTATTACATTGAGATAAGTATTACTTAAATTCCCTTCATTGCTTAAAACTATATTAATCTCTCATTAGTAGCTTGTTTCTTTTTTTAATATGTTTTGTATTATAGGGGTTATTTCATAATTCTGTCAACATCTTTTTATTTCATTTTGTTCAACTACTATACAAAATGCTAGTTTAAATAGTTTGTAAGCTATAAAATTAATATAATATAATTAAGAAAAATGGAGGGAATAAATCATGCTAAACATACGAAATGTAAGATTGGAAGATTTAACTGAACTGGTAGAAATTGAGCATCTTTGTTTTTCAAAAGAAGAGGCAGCAACAAAACAGGCATTCGAAAAACGCATTAAATTAATTCCCGATAGTTTTTTTGTAGCTGAGGAAAATGGTAAATTAGTTGGTTTAGTAAACGGTCCTGTTATAAATGAGACTTTCATTACAGATGATTTATTTAGCGAAATTAAAAAAAATCCATCTACTGGTGGTCATCAAAGTATCTTAGGTATAGCAGTTGCTCCACAAAACCAGAATAAAGGGATCGCATCAAAATTGCTTTCTCATATCGAAAAAGTTTCAAATGAAAATAAACGTGATTCAATAACTCTTACATGTAAAGAAAACTTAATTCAATTTTACGAAAACCATGGCTACATCAATAACGGTATTTCTAGCTCAACACATGGTGGTGTAAAATGGTATAACATGATAAAAAAACTGTAATAAGGCTATAGCTTTATTACAGTTTTTTTTTGCTATTTATATAAGACTTTATGATTCAATTTTATACCACTCCAATACTTCAGAAAGCTTTTCCCTTATACTTTGGATTAGCACGGTCGGTTCCTTCACAGACGCATCTTTTCCAATTGCAATGAATATTTGGACTAAAAAAGGGATTTCATTTTGTGTAATCCAATCTTCAATCCACCCAGTTCCGTCCTCCCTGGTTTGTACTTTAAACCTCGGATCAATTACCGTTTCACATCTTTGGACCCCTTCCCTACTAAGCTCCACGTAAAACTTAATTAATTTCTCTTCTCTCATACTTTTCAATTTCTTTCCAAGCGGTATTAGCGACAAATCAAGCGGCTCATTATTCACTTCATGACTGATCGAAACAATTTTATCGCATCTAAATAATCGATAATCATGACTATTAAAACAATATGCAGGACAATACCATAATCCATTGCTCGCATAAATTCCAAGTGGCTGAATTTCTCGAATCGACTTTCCTTTATACGACTCGTAGTCAATACTAAGTACATTTTGACGAATTGAGGTCTCTAATAGTATTGGAAGAAATGGGGATTTTGCTTGTTTTGTTGGTATGAAAAAATCAAAGCGATTTTTCATTTCATCAATATGATCTTTAACGTCAGTAGGTAAGTAAGCATAAAATTTCTTCAAAGCAGATTTAGATTGCGCTTCAAATGGAAGTGTGGAAAAGTGACGTAATGCATGACTAGCAAAAAATATTGAAACTGCTTCTTCTTCTGTAAAAGTAATCGGAGGTAAAACTCTTTCGTTCAACACTTGGTATCCACCATGAGGACCAACCTCAGAATATAAAGGCACGCCTAATTCACTTAACTCCATTAAATCTCTTAAGATTGTTCTAGTAGAAACGTTAAATTCATAAGCTAATTCCTTAACTGTAAACTTACGCTTCCGATTGACGAGCATCATTAGTTCAATTAATCGTTTTGATTTCGCAGACATATTTTCACCTTATTTTATAACTATGACAGTTTTTGTCACTATTATAATTTATCATATGTGTTAAGCCAAACAAAAAGGAGAATCAAGTTATGCAATCAATCGAACAGAATAACAAAGAATTAGTAAAAGAATTTATTGAGGTATTCTGGAATCAGAATAAACTAGACAGCACCACTAATTTTTTATCACCTGACTACAAAGATTACTCTTACGGTTCAACAGAAGGACTGAAACAATTCGCTACCTCAATTTTCACAGGCTTCCCTGATCGCCATTACACGATTGAAGAAATCGTCTCCCAAGGAGAAACTGTTATCACAAGACTGGAATTCACAGGAACAAACTCTGGTTATTTTAGAGGGAGTGCCCCAACTGGAAATTCAGTAAAAGTATCTTTATTTAGAGAATTCAAAGTAGAAAATGGTAAAATTTTATCTCATCGTGGGTTATTTGATACACCGACACTCATGAGTCAATTAATGGAAAAATAAATGAAAGCTACCAACAATTCTTATTTAATGTTGGTAGCTTTTTTATCGTTGTAATTACTGTACGATCCTACAATTTAGATAAAACCTCAGTGACATTTTCCCACTTATAAATTAGTAAATTCAATTCAGTTCCTGAAAATGTAATCTTATCTGTTTTCAATAACTCAGCACCATAATATTCATAGAAAAAGCGCGTTTTATTGTCTTCTAAAACCTCAACGAAGACCCGATTATATCCCCATTTTTGAAACTGAAGGAATAATTGTTTCATTAATTGCTTCCCTACTCCTTTACCTTGATATTCCTCAAGAAGATAAATTGATGTTAAGTCACCAGAGTGATCGACTTGATTCCTCTCTCTTTTTCCACAATCTGCAAAACCGATAATTTCCCCATTAGCATTTTCCGCAACAACCACATAATCCTCTACTTTTGAAAGATTATGCTCCCACAATTTTTCTCTTTGTACATATGACAACTTCTCTAAAAACTCGTTAGGAATTATATTTCGATAAGTAGTTTTCCAACTATCAACGTGAACTTTAGCGATCCCTTTTGCATCTGACATTTTAGCTTTCCTTATAATCAAATCTTCCACCTCGCACCACTCTTTTTAAAATTATATATACATTTAAAGTGATGAAAAGTCCTTCAATTTTTCTTGAGTTTTCCTTCTGTGACATAAAAACAGTAGTTATCTCCTAATTAAACTAGCTACTTAATAAGAGCATTTCAAGGGTTTAATTGTGATTTTGCCATTTTTAATTGCAATCCTCTGTTTTTATTTGCGTTTACTCTTTTTTATTTGCGATTCCCTGTTTTTAATTGCGTTTCTCCATTTTTAATTGCGATCCTCTGTTTTTATTTGCGTTTACTCTTTTTTATTTGCGATTCCCTGTTTTTAATTGCGATTACTCTTTTTTATTTGCGATTCCCTGTTTTTAATTGTGATTACTCTTTTTTATTTGCGATTCTCTATTTTTATTTGCGATCACCCAATTTTATTTGCGATTCTCTGTTTACAACAAAAAAAAAGCACCATCATGGATGCTTTCACTACCTTTTCCGATTATACTTCTCAAAAGAAATCGATTGAACCTCATATTTCTTTCCATTCCAATCATATAAAAGCTTCAAATTTCCAATCGCTCCTCCTCCTTCGGTTGAAATCATTACGACAGCATCGGCAACTAGTTTTTTCTTCTCAACAATATAGTCCACTGGCACGTGGGTATATACACTATCGTCAGAAGACGTATCTTTAAACCCTAATGATTTTAAATTAACTTTATAAGTTTTTTGTTTAGTTGTTATCGTTACAATATCCCCTTTTTTCTCCATTTCTACAAGACGTTTAACGGCTACTGGCACCGATTCAATTGGAACTTCCTTATATTCTTCGCTTTGGTCATCGTTGGTACTAATTTGCAATAAATGAATCGGATCATTGAAATTATCCAATACGATAATGACTTCATTCTGCTTATCTTTATTCAAATCTTCACTAAACATTTTCGTACCATACTTCCCACTTTTCCACGTTGGAAAGTGATATAAAAATCCTTCATTTCCAATTTGAACGTCAAAATCCCGATATTCTTTCCCATCTATTCGGTCAGCGATTAAATAGATATTTTCCTGCCACACATCACTTGGGATCCCATTCATAACCACTCGTTCGGCTTGTCGCGCACTTACGGATGAAGAAGTAAAAAATGTAAAAGTACTGATTAAAGCAATGATTAAACGTCCGTTCATCGAAACACCACCTTTACCATTAAGGTATCCTAATATGGTAAATATAACCTCAAGCTAAAGGATTTACCTATTCACCTTCTCCACCCCAAAAAAGAGAGCCGCATAAAGCAACTCTCTGTAAATTAAGAATTTATTCCAGCCGAATGTGCCTGCTCCTGCAATATTTCACCTTTAATTCTTCTTTCCAACGCAGGGGTAATTCGAACAAATATAAGAATACCGATTACACCTAAACTTGTTAAAAAGAATGATGTCGCGAAATTCGATAAGTATGCACTTAGAGAAACCGTTATCGAGCAGATAAACATCGCTAAATTAAATGTTAAACCTGCAACCGCCATATAGGAACTCCTTGTTTCATCAGCTGGTAAGTTAGCCATATAGTTTTGTTGAACTGGTACTCTTAATACTTCCGCAACTGTTGCTATGAACATTGCTATAAATAATAGCCAAATAGAGTTACTATATGAAATCACTGCATATCCACCAACAAATGCAATACAACTCCAAATTAACGTTTTTCGATCATCCAATTTCCCTACTATTTTAGAAGCGAAAAGTGCCATTACTACTACTAATATCGTATTTTCTGTACGCAGGAAACCATTCATCTCGATTCCACCAAATGTCCAATTTAATAAATGTTGTGTGTGGAAATCATTCGCTAATCGAATACTTATATAATTTGTTAATTGGAATTCCATTGAAAGCACTAGCAAACCTGCCAATACATAAAGAATAAAAAGCTTATCTTGAAAAACGTCACGATAATTTGAAATCATTTTTTGAGCGTGATGACCAATCGTCTTCGTTTCCGTCTTTTCAGTAACTAAGCTTTCTTCAACAAAGAACGTAATTAAGACCCATGTAACAAGTGAAGCAACTGACAGTGCTAATAATAATTCAAATAAATATGATTTAAATAAAAATCCTCCAAGCATACCACCAATCGCAATTGATAAATTGTTCGACCAGTACATGATTGAGTACATAAGCTTTCGTTCCTCTGGCTTACTCACATCTATTAACATTGCTTGATTTGCAGGCCCTGCTAGCCCCCAACAAACGCTATTTAAAGTCATCATAAAGAATGTAATAAGGGATGATGAAAACCAAGGTGAATTACAAAGCATCATTGTAATAAACGCGAGTAACCGAATTGTTTCGGCAAACACCATCGTCTTTTTTCGACCAAACTGATCCGAAAAATATCCACCAAAAAAGTTCATAATAATTCCTACAAATACATTTGCAAGCAAAAGTAAACCTGCTTGTTTCACCCCAAAATGCTTAGATAAATAAATCGCCATAAATGGAAAAACCATACTTCCAATTGACGAACTTAAGAACGATTCGAGTAATCGAATTTTTATATTTTTGTGAAACTTAAGTATCCCCATGCTGTTTCAACCTCTCTTTATCTATTGAATCCCCTTCGTTTTAGACTAGTACCAGATAAATCCATTATTTGCATGAAAATTCCCCCTTTTTAAATTTTTCACTTAATTAGCATAGCAGTTATTTCCGATTATGCCAATATGCAACCCTAATACTTTTTACCTATATAAATGAGAAATATTGGAATGCCTAAAACAAACCAATTTGACTTGATTTAAAAAACTGTATGAGTATTACTTTGTAAGGCTCCCAGTTCAAATAAAATAGCTGCGTCACTATTTTCACACCACATTTCTTTTACCTTAGAGCCTTCGAAGTAAAATATTAAGATTCCTGATTCTTTCACACGTTGATTTTCTGAAGGTAAATTGAACCATCCACCTTTATATGTCATCCACCCTGTATACCGTACAACTAATTTATGGTTTTGTTCTATTAAGTCATCCACAATCCATTCGTCATCATGAAATACAGAACGATACCAGGTCATAAACTCCTTCATCTTTTCTTTTGAATTCTCCCCATTTCTAGAGTGATAGACAAAATCTTCAGTTGTAAGTTCATCTAATACTTCCAGATTTCCAGTTGTAAAGTATTCTTTAAACCATCTAATTGCAGCATTCTTTTTATCAATACTTATCACCTAGTACACCCCCTTCTAAAATACTTTTTCACTAGTGCCTTGTTCAACATTCGTTACAAGCTTATCGTTATCCTATCTATTTCATTAAATATAAATTTTTAGTAAAAAATAACTAAATTTAGGTTCGGTTACAGCTACTTATTGAAAAACAACTGTAATTAGACTATCATCTAATTAGATAAATATAAAAGTAGGTGTATATTAAGTGCAATTAAGTAAAATTGTTGATTTCCATAAAGCTTTGGGTGATCTTACTCGTGTACGCATTATTGCTTTACTTCAGCAAGGTCATTTAAGTGGGCAAGAAATTGCCAGTAAATTAAGTCTTAAACCTCCAACAATTACCCATCATATGTCGAAGCTTAGAGAGGTTGGTCTGATTAAAGAGCGCCGAGATAAAAATACAATCTACTTCTCTCTAAACACAAAAATTTTAGAAATGAATGCGAAAGCAATTTTTACAGTAGGAACAGGAGGAGATTCCAATATGGAAATGACAGTTACTGAAAGTGAACGTTCAAGCATTATCAATAATTTCTTTACCCAGGAAGGCAAACTTAAAATTTATCCTGCTCAGCGAAAGAAAAAGCTTGTCGTTTTAGCGCATATGATTAAAGGTCTAGAATTTGGTAGAGTTTATCAAGAGAAAGAGATCAATGAATATTTAAAGGAATTTCATGAAGATTACGCCACACTGAGACGAGAGCTCATTATGTGCCAATATATGTATCGTGAGAATAATCAATATGAATTAAATCCAGTTGAATTATGGTGGTTAAAATAATTGGGTAAAAAAGAAGAGAAAAAGTAGCATGTTAGTATAATAAAATCTATGAAAAGTACCTAAAAAAAGAAAAAGAGATATTTTAAAATATCTCTTCTTCTAAATAATTATTTACTTGGATTTGTAGAAATATATTTCTTAACTACTTCCATTACATACCCCTGACAAGCATCAGCTGTAGTTGGATCATATTTACCGCCATTTGTTTTATTGTTTGATAATACGCGAATTCCTAAAAAAGCTACATTATATGCTTGAGAGATTTGAGCTGCAGCAGCGCCTTCCATTTCTTCTACAGAAGTTCCGTATTTAGTATGGAACCATTTAATGCGATCAACTTCATTGTTCCAAACGTCTGCAGATCCGATTGTACCTTCTACAACCTTACCTTTAGTGTATTTGTTTTTCACTGCATTTGCAGCTGCTAATAAATCTTTGTTACCTTCGTAAAAACGAGGTTTTTCAGCGTTTGGATCTTCACCTGCACTACCTTCTGAAGCCATTAAGTCCATTGGTTTCCACTGAGTTGCATCAATACCTTGGTTTTCGTCTTTCGTTTCTGTTTTTAAAGAACCAATATTAGTTGTATTTTTACCTAATACGATATCAAAAACATTTAAATTTGCATCATGACCACCAGATGTACCTTGGTTAATAATTGCGATTGGTTTATATTTTTCGATTGCAATTGCTGTAGCAGCAGCAGTGTTTTCCATGCCTTTACCTGTTTTTGCTACAATAACTGGATAATTATCTAAAGTACCTTTGTAAAATACGAAACTACCTGATTTTTCAATTTTTACATTTTTTAACTGACTTGCAAACTTTTCAGCCTCAATTGGCATTGGTCCCTCAATAATAATTGGTTTAAGATGTTTAGTTTTTGCTTCTGCAGTGTTCGATTTAAAGTTATAACCTACAGATACAGAGATTAATAGTGCAGAAATGATTCCTAATAAACCGTATTTTTTTAACAATGTCTTTTCCCCCTTGATGATGATCTCACTCGATGTTTTAGTCAAAAAAAAATGGTCTAGATAAAGTAGAACAATCTCTACCTTCTAGACCTACGAAAGTTAAAGTATAGATCAGCAATAAATAAAATTTAATGCTAACCATCATTATTGGTTACAAAAAATGAAACCAAGTATACTTTAACCCGTAGTCTAGTTCTTTCATTGGGAACCAGGTAGAAACGCTCAGACCATATTACTGAGCATATACGAGTAATGTTTATGAATGATTACACTGCTAATATATCAAATTCGAAATATATTTTCAATACCAAACATGAACTTTTTTTATAAAAAAATACAACAATGTTCGTATTTTAAAGAAAATCATAGATTTAATTTGTAAAAACAGTAAAAAAAACAATGGATTTATTATTTTTCTTAAAATAACCGTAATAAAATTTCATTTTTTTAGAATTCGAACTTTATTGGTCGTAAAAATAATTCCTCTAAAGTGTCTTTCGCATTTTTATGTTCATAAATAATTTCAAACAATGCGTTACAAATCGGTAGTTCAACATCATACTGATCAGAAAGTTCCTTTAAAGCCTTAATTGTAGAAACCCCTTCCGCCAATTTATCGAATGATTTCCCTTCAGCAAATGCCTGTCCAAACTTTCGATTATGACTATGCATTGAAAAGAGTGTTGCCTCATAGTCTCCTAAATGACTTAAACCGTAAATTGTTAAATCATTTCCACCCATTGCTCTTATTAAACGAGAAATTTCCCTAGTGCCTCTAGCCATCAATGATCCTTTTAAACTACTATATTTCAATCCATCTAGCATTCCTGCAGCTATTCCCATGACATTTTTTGTTGCAGCTCCAATTTCATTACCAATTAAATCTTGGCCGTAATAAAATCGGATTAACTCGCTGTTAAATGCTTTAGCAATCTGTTTTGTTACTTCAATATTCTCCGAACCTATAACCATACAATTTGGTATATTTCTTACAAAATCCTGCACATGACCAGGTCCTACCCAAACCGCTACATTACTATTTTTACCAACTTCTTCACGAAAGACTTGTGTGAGCCTTTTTCCAGTAGTAGATTCTATGCCTTTCATACAGAGGATAAAAGTTTTACCTTGTATTTCATTATATTGACTTAAGCGGTTTGCAAATGTCCTTAGCTCTTGGGCACTAATTGATATAATAATGACTTCTGCAAATGATAATGCACCTTCTAAAGAGCTCGTTAACTCAATTCCATCTGGTAGGATTAAGTAGTCATTTTTCCTTGACTGATTTAAACCATTAAAATTTCTAGAGCTTTCTCTTCCCCATAGAATTACATTGTGGCTAACTCGATTAGCGTACCAGGCTAAAAAAGTTCCCCATCTACCGCAGCCTAAGACAGATACATTCATACATTACTCTTCCTTCCAAAATTTATTATCGAGGAACTGGACCAAACAAAAAACAAGCAAGAAGTCTAATAAGGTAACCTATTAGACTTCTTCAGATTGCTGGAAAATTTGTCTCTCAATTATAGTCGGTTGTTACTGGAGCCTGTTATGAGGAACTTATTTTCATTTTTTTTGCTGTTTTACTTCCTCATGAACACCTCATGAGGAACCTATTTTCTTCTTCTCGCTGTTTTACTTACTCATGAACCCCACATGAGGAACCTATTGCTTTTTTACAAAGTCCAATTAATAAGTAATCCTGCATGAGTTAATCCACCACCAAATCCATACAGTAAAACCTTATCCCCATATTTAAGTTTTCCTTCCTCTACTCCCTTAACTAAAGATAATGGGATAGTGGCTGATGATGTATTTCCGCAATCTACTAAGCTATTTAATGTTTTATCGATTGGAAATTCACTTCTTTCGCAGATTGATTCAATCATTCTTAAATTTGCACTATGTGGAACAAACCAATCGACTTCATTTAATAAAGTGGATCCATTGTTTAGTACAGCTTGCATTCCTTTTGGTACTGTCGTAACTGCCCACTTGTATACCTCGCGTCCATTTTGAATGATATTATTGTTATTAATTATCTCTTCACCAAACATTTGATTTGATAAATTTGAACAATATAAATGTTTCCCTTTTTCACCTTCTGATCCTAAGTATGAGGAAATGAAGCTAGGTTGTTCTTCATCGTACTCTACTAAAGCTGCACCAGCGCCATCACCAAATAAAATGCAAGTAGTGCGATCATCGTAATCGGTTATTTTAGATAAAGTTTCTGCCCCAACTACTAAAATTTTTCGATTTAATCCTGATGTAATTAATCCATTTGCCATATACAAACCGTAAGTAAAACCTGCGCAAGCAGCATTTAAATCAATTGCCCCAGCATTTTTAATTCCAAGCTTTGCTTGGATAATTGAAGCAACACTTGGCGTTTTGAAGTCTGGTGTTAACGTACAAACGATAATCATATCAACATCTTCAACAGACTTATTGTATTTTTCCATCAAGTCTTTTATTGCCCTAAAGCTTAAGTCGCTTGTATATTCATTTCCATTTGCAATTCTTCTCTCTTTTATGCCAGTTCGCTTTACAATCCATTCATCATTTGTTTCAACTATTTTTTCTAAATCCTTATTTGTTAATACTTTTTCTGGTACATATGAACCTATTGCAGTGATACGTGCTTTTGAATTATGCATTATGGTCACCTCAGTCATATTTTTTAATATCTTTTCAATATTATATCACCAGATATTAACACTAGGTACTAATTTTATTTTAAAATTTTTTTATTCTTTTAATTTAGGGGGTGACTAGTTGGGGGTATTAAACTAAATAAAGTTGCTATAACAGCAACTTTACTTAAAAAATATTACAATTCTAGTGTCATAAAAACACTATTAGGGTCATCTTTATAATCAGCAAAAGGCTTACAATACTTAAAACCAAAGCGTTCATACAATTTTTTTGCTGGATCAAATGCTTCCATAGAACCAGTTTCCAAACTTATTCTATTGTAGCCTCTACTTTTCGCCTCTTCGATGATATGTTGGAGCATGCGCCTTGCCACTCCTTTTCTTAAATGAGCTGAAGAAGTTCTCATTGATTTTACTTCCCCATGTAATAAGTCAAGTTCTTTTAGAGCTCCACATCCAACTAATTCATTTTGTTCCCATACACTCCAAAACGTAATTTCCGGTTTCTTTAAACCTTCAAGATTTAAAGCATGTATGCTTTCAAGTGGAGAATGCTGTGTCATACCTTGAAGGTGCTCACTAATAAGCTTAGCAACTTCAGTTCCAGTTAAATCATCAACCTTAATATCCACGAAATGACCACCTCATTCCTTTTTTATGATTGCAATCATTATACTAAATTTTGATAAACTTCTAGCTAGTTTTTTAGTCAAAAAAAATAACTTAATTAACTCTTAAATAAAATAGAACTTTATGGAAAAAATAATCATCTAGAAGAAAAATTAGAAGTCAAAAGAAGGAATTCAAATGAATCGTAAATTAAATATTAGTGGTTTTCAATTCTTTTCTATGATTTTCATGTTTGGGGTCGGTGCTTCTCCACCAGTTGAAATATTTGCTAGAGCTAAACAAGATGGATGGATTAGTTTATTGATCGGACTCATTTCAGCTTGTATTATCTTTGGTGTGTATATTAAGTTATATTCAATATTTCCTGAACTTCCCTTAACAAAATATATTCAAATTATTTTAGGAAAATATGTAGGGAAAATACTTGCATTAATATATATCTTATATTTTCTTTATATTGCTGCACGTGCTTTACGTGATTTTGAGGATTTATTAACAATCACTCTATATAATGCTTCTTCTCTAATTTCAATTGGATTAATCATGATGTTATTAATCATGTATGCAATTTCTAAAGGACTAGAAACATTTGCTCGATCAACTGAATTTATATTTATCATGATCATGTTTCTTGTTTTTATCTTTATAGGATTTGAAATCATTTCAAAATTAATAAAGATTGATAATTTAAGACCCGTTTTAGAAAACGGATGGACACCAGTATTAAAAGCGGCTTTCCCAATTTCTTTAACTATTCCTTTTGGTGAAATCCTTACATTTACAATGATTATGCCACATTTAACTAAACAAGATTTAGCAATAAAGGTAGGAATACCCGCTTTATTATTTTCGGGTCTTATATTAACCTTATTTGCAGTTTTAAATACTGCAATATTAGGACCTTCCGTTATTGAAAGAACAACCTATCCACTTCTAACAGCTGTTAGTTATATTAATATTGCCGATTTCATCCAAAGATTGGATACTTTCATTGTTATAATTGCAGTATGCAATGCCTTTGTAAAAATTACAATCTACTTTTATTGTGCGGTATCTGGAGCTGCGGATTTGTTTAATGTAAAAAAAAGCGATCAGTTAGTCTATCCTATTGGTATGATTACAGTTGTTTCTTCATTATGGGTAGCTTCTAGTTTTCTTGAGCATCATTTAGAGGGGATCCATTTAGTACCTTATTTGCTTCACATTCCACTTCAAATTGTTATTCCAGTTAGTTTATTACTCATTCTCTTAATTCAAGGAAAACTAAAAAGTAAGAAAGACTTGAATTACACTTAACAAACTTGTATTTCCCTTTTATCAGTCGTTAATTTGAAATACAAAAAGGCTCCAGTTTTCACTAGAGCCTTTTATTTATTCACATATTTCCTGTTAATCTTTCCCTATACTATTTACCTAATGAAAAACCTTCAAAGAGCTGACCACCAAATGGTTGTAAAATATTATTAACTAATTCTATAATTTGCTTTTTATCACCTGTCGTATAAAATAAATCAAAAGCTTCTACAAAACGGAGTGCGAAATCTTCATTATAGTTTCTTAATGAACGGATGATCCACTTAGATGAACCAATCCATTTACATTTTGTTCTTAAAACAAATTCACTTACTAGTTCTGCTAATGTATTCGCTATAAATAAATCTTCCTCCCTATTGGAAGAACCGATAAAATCGGTTAATGCATCCGTAATAAAATACCGCTTCACTTTAATCGTTTCGTCTGACCATTTTTCTGGTCCTTTATCTAATAGCTCTTTTGCTTCTCTTTTTATATCTTTAATGATTCCTTCGTCTTTTAAAGTAATCCCCTCTGAAACCATCCGAGGCATTGAAGGTCTAGCTCTCTCATAATCACTTTGAAAAAATTGTTTATAAGTAGATAAGTTATGTACAAAAACTTCAATAGCCCAGCCAAATTCGATAAATGATTCTCTATATGATGAACTAAGGTATTTATCGAAAATAACGATATCAAGATCTGAAGTTTCTATTGCTTCACCACGAATTACACTGCCTGCTAATAGTGCTCCCTGACAGTTTGGAAAATACTTATTTAGAAATTGATTTGCTGCTTCAATAGGGTTTAACTTATTTAAATGATTCATAAATTTCTCCTCTAGTTTAAAATCTTCGTCCAATTAAAGAGTAATTAAGATTACTAAGCGCTATAAACAAAGCCCAGAATAAAATTTATAAATTTGGATAAGTAATTTTATATTTTTTTGACACCTCAATCAACTTCTGGAGTTTCTCAGCTGAAGGAGGACCTTCAGGCTTTTTGAATTCTTTATGAAATGGTATAGATAATTCTTTTACAAATTGGTCAAAACCTGATGGATAAGCAGTAACTATAAATTTAGTTTCTTCCGAACGTACTTTAAATGTATGAGTAATTCCTCTAGGAGCAAAAACATAATCACCGGCTTTTGCTAAAATAATTTGATCTCCAACAAAAAAAGTAATTTCCCCTTCCAATACATAAAACGTTTCATCTTCTAATTCATGAATATGTAGAGGAGGTCCTCCATCTTTTTTCCCATTACAATATAGAACACAAAAAGCTCCGTTTGTGTCTTCCCCACTTACCAATATGGAAGTAAAGTCATTTAAAAAGAAGTATGTATTCTCTTCCGTGATATATCGGTGCATAAAACTTGCTATACTTTTCTGTTTGGAAGTCATTTTTTCTACCTCTCTCCTAAACTTCATAGTTAATTTAAGCTTTGTTTAATGTACTAATTAATGATATTCATATAAATAGCCTATTCATTACTTGAAAAGAGTTAATGTCACTTTTATTTGATAATATCAATTTTCCAATCAAATATATTAGTATTTTTTTACAATATTTAAAGAAAGTATAAAAAACTAAAATAACTCTCCTTATTAGCAATCACATCTTCAAGCACGTGAAAAAAGGCTAGCTCTGCTAACCTTTTTCTTTAAAAACTATCTATTTATTAAATTAATTATTCGGATAAAGAATCTCATCAATGATCCCGTATTCCTTCGCTTCCTCTGCGCTCATGAAATAGTCTCGATCTGTATCCTTTGCAATCTTTTCAATAGACTGTCCTGTTCGGTCAGCAATTATTTGATTAATGTGTTCACGTAATTTTAAAATTCGGCGAGCAGATATTTCGATTTCTGTTGCCTGGCCTTTAGCTCCTCCTAATGGTTGATGGATCATGATTTCACTGTTCGGAAGTGCAAAACGTTTCCCTTTTGTTCCAGCCAGCAAAAGCATCGCACCAAAGGAAGCTGCCATTCCTGTACATATCGTTCTAACATCAGGCTTGATATATTGCATTGTGTCATAAATAGCAAATCCCGCTGAAGTAGATCCACCAGGGCTATTAATATAGAGTGAAATTTCTTTATCAGGTGCATCTGCCGCTAAAAATAGTAATTGTGCAACTACACTATTTGCTACGTGATCATTTATTTCATCACCGATAATAATGATCCGATCTTTTAATAAACGGGAATAAATATCATATGAACGTTCACCACGATTAGATTGTTCAATTACATAAGGAACAGTTGTCATTTAAAAATCCTCCTTGAAAGCGTTAATTGGCTATGCAGCCATGCAGAGAGTGCTTGAAGGAGTTTGAGTTCGAGTTGACTGGAAATTACAGAAAACCATTTTAGGACTATCAGCTAGACTATCTAAAGAAGGTAAAGCTTCAATAAGAATAGCAGGATCTTGAACTTCTAAAGCCATCTGAAAAAGCTCATCAAGCTTCTCGCGCTCTTCCTCATTCCAAAAATATTCAATAGATAGTGTTTGCTCATCTTTGTTAGTTTTTTCCAAACGCTTCTTTGCACGATGAAGACTAGACTTAATGGCTATTTCTGTTGTTCCTAAGATGTCTGCAATTTCCTTAAATTTATATTGAAATGCTTCTTTTAGAAAAAAGATAACCGCTTGTTTTGGAGTGAAATGTTGAAGTAAGAGCTCTACACTATTGATTTTATTATCAATTGGAATATTTGTTGCATATTGAGAAATTACGATATCAGAACTAACTGTTTCATCTTTTCTTTTTCGCAAAGTATCGATCCAGTGATTGTAAGCTATTTTATTTAATAAAGCTGAGCTCAACTTCTCATGATGATAGTATTTTACTGCTTTAAAAAATGCTTCTTGAGCAACATCGTCACCATCCCATTCATTTTGGGTAAGAAAACGACAATAGCGTTGCAATTTTATATAGTACTCCTTCCAATAATATTCATCAGACTTTTCAACTTGATTTCCCTTTTCAATGCTGTGCAGATTATGCTTACTTAACATTCCTGTTCACTCCTTTTTCAACCACTCTCTACCCTATAAACGTTCAGGATGTATAAAAAGATACGGGGTCAAAAAGTTTTTTTATTTAATGTATGTAATTTAAATAAAAACTCTTCTAAATTTATCCTTTGTTTTCTACTTTAATGCATTTTAACATAATTATTAAAAAATCTAACAACACAAAAAAGCGTGAACCATTTATCCCCGCTTCTGTTTGTATTTAACGTACACATTAGAGGTTAATAATTTTTAAATTTAAACGATGAATCCTTAGAAAATAGGGGGCTTCTAGTAATTAAAAACGTAAGTCCTTTTTCCAGTTAATTAGCCTGAGTACCTTCTTTAACTGCTCCAATCACTGAAATAACAGAGCCAATTGCTTGGATCCAGCTACCTGTTGCTACCAACGATTCTGATTCGGATGGTTCATTACTTTTTTTTATATAGTCCTCGTAATAGCCAACCTCTTTTTGCTTATTCACATCTTCTCTAATTTCAAAAAATGCCTCTGACCACCCAATTGCCTGTAAAGTGTTTCCTATAATTTGTGTTATGCCTCCAACAATGGTTTCGGATTGACCAGGGAATGGAGTGGTATCAATTGTTTCTCCAGTGTTAACTCCTAACCCTAACGCTTGTAACAAGTTACCAGCAATGAATAATTTATAGGAGGCTTCTTTCCCGATGTCAAAAACTAGGCCAGTTATAACGGTCAAATTTCCACTTGCTGTTATTTCTTTTCCGACTGCTCTAAGAACAGAACCCTTTGCCTCAGCATCAATCGCATTTCCTTCAGCCTGTAAAACGTTACCGATCAGTGTTAAATCATCTCGAACACTACTATTTAAATAGTTGGACGGAGTAGAACCGACTGCAGCTACTATTGTTCCAATTGATACGATCACAGAACCTACTATCGCTTTAGATTCGCTTCCCATTTTAACCACCAACCTGCTAAAGAAACCTTTATCGTAGTATTATGAAATAAAATCAGATTATGTGCCTAATTATTTAAACTAAGTTTCTTCATAAAAAAAGCTACACACTTAATTGATTTAAACCTATTCCCTTCCACAGGGAATAAAAAAATCGGTAACGATACTAGATCGTCACCGACTAAGGATAAAAAACTTATATTCTATTACTCTAATCCAAGATCCTTTAAAACATCATCTAAAGTTTCACCTTTAAATTTCTTGACTGCCTTTGGTGCATTGTCATTCCATGGATTTTGCATAAAGTAATTATTAATTACATACTGCATATCTTGCTCATCAACTACACCATCATAGTTGATATCTGCGACACGCTTATTTGTGCCCCAATATGTTTGGATGTATAGAGCATCTTTCACGTCGATTACATTATTTTTATCTACATCTCCACCAGGGATATAATCATAATCAACTGGTTTAGATCCCGCTGTTACCTTACCGTCTTCTTTTAAGCCAACTGTAAAATCTTTCTTGAATGTGAAATGTCCTGGAACGTCAATTGATAATGAAAATGGCTTATCTGTGATCGGTAATCTAGTCGTAAAGCCATTTGGAGCACTTGAGCTATATCCTAGAGGATCAGATACTCCGTATTCTTTTCCATTGGAATCTTTTACACTAATTTTTGTTCCGGCTTTGTTAAAGTCAATCTTTTTCGCAACAATTACTCCTGCAGTACCAATTCCTGTAACTAATCCTTCTGGCTGAACTGAACTCCTCATTAGGGAATAAGTAGGAGTAATATAGAAATAAGGTTGGATACCCTGCGTTGTTACCTTACTATCATCCACATTCGTATAAATAGCACTAAAGAAAGTAGATGACCCAGTTGGATCTTCAAATGTCATTGGACCTTTGTAGTATTGGTCTTTTGCTTTAAACGTCAAGTCTACTAAAGAAGTATCTCCAGTAATTCCTGTAGTCGCAAGGTCACCAAGTGCTGTTGCTGTGATCGTCATTTTATTGTAAGTACTGTTAAAAGAAGTAGTTGTATATTGAACATCTAGTTTTCCACTATATGTTCCATGCGGCTTAACACTCACAGTATCTAAGAACTGGACTGGATATAAGAATGAGTATTCAGCTTTTTTCACTTTAGTTCCTACATTTTTTGATGAGAACGTTACTGTTGTTGTATCTCCCATGTTGATTCTCTGTTTATCAGAAACTGCTGTAGAATAAGCAGTGCCTTTTTTCACAAAATAAACGTCTCTAAAACTTCCATAATTTTCAACAGTTGATTTATTTCTGTCATAGAAATCATAATGTGTAATTGGCAATGTGTTTGGACCGGCTGTAGCCAATGGAATTGTGGAATTAAAGTTCCCATTTTGGTCTACAGGAATGTTAATTTCACTTGAATTATTTGGATTATAATAGTACATTTTATTTTCGCCTTGTGAAGCAGTAATTCCTGCAGCTTGCATTTCAGCTATGTCTTTATCAAATGCCGCACCTGATACTGAAACAGATTTATCAGTTGGATTAGCTGTTTCAACGATTTGGCCAGCTTCATAGTTCATCGTAACCGTTGGCTCTTTCTCTCCATAATAAACAGGTGCATCACTAGTGAAGGTTTCACCATTATCATTTGTACCTACTAATCTAATTTTCCATAATCCTGGGTCGACTTCCTTATAATCAAATGTAATTGGATTATCCGGATTTCCAGTTAATGGATAATACTGGCCATTATTCAATACACCTTGGAAATAATAGTCAATATTTTCATCCGCACCCATTCCATCAGCTGAACCAAGGTAACCGATCTCTTCGTTTGTTTTTGGATCTACTAGGAAGAAATCAAAGTTACGCATATGAGAGTTTAGCTTAAAGTTTACTCCAATTGACCATCTTGTCGCATTACTACCTGCTTCATATGGTAGGGTAAATGCTTCTGGAGCTCCTTTAACATAATCAATGCCTTCTTTTACTGTATGAATAGCAAATGGAATTTTATATGTTTCATCAGAATTCTTTTGATTCGTGTATACTACATAGCCTTCATATGTTCCAAGTTTAGCAGTTTTAGGAACATTAATTGTAGCATCCATATTCGCACTGCTGTATCGTTTCACTTTAACCGTTGATTTAACGTCTAATGTAACGCCGTTAGCTGCAGCATCTTGGTCTGCTCTAGAGTCATTTGTAAATCTTCCATCCAATGTTTGGAATTGGACTTTTACATCAAACGTTTTATCTTCAGAACTTTTATTAAATAAAGTCATTGAACGTTGATCTGCTAAATCCTTTCCGTCAGCAGACTGTTCACCAAAACTTAATGCTCCAGTAATATTTTTAATTGTTTTAATACCTTTACTTGCAAGCGTAATTGTACTATCTGAATTATTAGCGTTACTACCTAACGTTTTAGTCTTGTCTTTTACTTGAATCTCCATTTGTGCATGAACAGCTTTGTATGGATTAACAAGGCCTGCACCAACTTCATATACACTATATTTATCATTTAAAGGATCAGCTGTATTCATAAGTGATGCCTTAATATCTGCTGGCGTCATATCTGGGTGAGCTTGTTTTAACAATGCTGCAACTCCAGAAACGTTAGGTGTAGCCATCGACGTACCAGATAAGCGCTCATAAGCATTTTGATAATCTGTTAATGCATTCCCATTATCGTCCTTATGCATATATGCAGGTACAGTTGAGAATACGGAAACACCTGGCGAAGTTACTTCTGGTTTAATATCATATAATACACGTGAAGGACCACGGGAACTAAAATCCGCTAATTTATTACCTGTTGTTACGGTTTGGCTCATATTACCAAATGTAAAGTCAATAGATTTTCCTTGATTTGCTCCACTTAGAGGTAATTGAGTGTAAATAGCATTACCTTGTTTGTTGCTTAATAAGAATGTTGGAATATAACCATATGTGTTACCTAAAAATACATCTTGTAAAGTATCTCCAGGTGTATTTAATAAAACGACAGCTTTTGCTCCATGAGATTTAGCTGTACGGACGATATCTGCGATGGCTAGGTTACCACGTTGCGCAAGTACAATTTTACCTTTTACATCTATTGGTTCGTATACATCGTTTGAAATTCGTTTTGAATAAGCAGTTTCTGCACCAGATCCTACGTTGACCATTTGCAATGTTTGTCCTTGGAAATCAGCTATATTATCGGAATTTCCTTGTCCTGCTAACTTTAGATCAGAAGGTGAATCACCTGTTGCTAGATGTGCTGTTGCTGTATATTTTGGAATCGTAACAGACGTATCACTCGCTCCTACTGTAATTGCCAAAGGAGCATTTCCTGGCGACCCTAGTGTATACATTTTATTTCCAGAATTTCCTGCTGCAACGACGGCTGTTACCCCTGAAAGTACGGCATTATTAACTGCAATTGCCGTAGGATATAATGGATCATTGTAGTTTGCTCCAAGTGACATACTAATAATATCCATTCCGTCTGAGACTGCTTTGTCAATTCCGGCTAAAATTGCTGAAGTTTGCCCAGATCCATATCGACCTAAAACACGATAAGCATAAATGTCAGCATCTGGTGCAACACCCGTAACCGCATAGTCCGCATTATTTTTACCTTGTCCCGCAATAATTCCGGCTACATGTGTTCCATGCTCAGTATAGAAAGCTTCACCGTTAGCAGTTTCAGGCATTCCAGAGTTCTTCCAATCAGCATATGTTGTTTCCATTGGATCATTATCATTATCAACGAAATCGTATCCACCTTTAAATGCACCTTTTAAATCCGGGTGATTGTAATCGATTCCCGTATCAAGAATACCAATTTTTACACCTTTTCCTGTATAACCTTCTTGATGAAGTTTTTCAACTCCAGGGAATGTTACCATATTATGAGTTGGACCTTGTTGCCCAGATTCTTGTACTTTAGTAGTTGGATCATCCAACTGAACTTGTAAATCACTCCATACTGCTTGAACAGCATTCGATTTAAGTAAAGATTTTACTTTATTAGCAGGGAGTGTCATTGAAACCCCATTAAATGCTTTTTTGTAAGAACGTTTAATTTTAAATGGGTTTTTCTTTTCTTTTAACTCTTTACTAAAAATCGTTTTTAAATCTTGATCAAACGTTTCGTGTGAAGCGTCTACTTTTGCTTGTGCATCTGATTCAGAAAGATTTGAACCTGCTGTCTCAGCTACCATTACCGCTGTTTGTGCAGGCTTGTCCTTAAATTCAACAATAACTGATGTTTGTGCATCACTTGTTAAATCTAAATCAGGAGCTACTTGAAGTCCTTCTTTGTCACTAACTTTTAATTGTTTAATTGCCTCACGTTGAGCTGGTGTAAGAGCTGATAAAACTTGCTCCACTTTTGAAACTGGTTGTGCATGAACATTGTGTGTAATAGACATCGGATTAAATACGCTAGCTACAAGACCTGTTGTAAGTGCCACTGTTGTAACATTTTTTTTGATTTTTTTCATCTTTCCCCCATCTTCCTCTCTCTCTTGATAGTCTCATTATATTGAGATTTGACATAATTTTAGATTTCATAAATTTCATCAAATAACATTTTTTTTATAATTCGAACATTTCCAACAAAAAAGGACAAGAAAGCAGAATGAATATCTGCAATCCTATCCTTTTTTATAACAAATGAACTTTACATCATAATTGTCACTGGCTTTTAATTTTAATTTTTTAAAAAAACAAACGTTTTTTTGATCGGTTCAACTTCAACACAAATATTAATCATTTGTGGCAATATCGTTTTTTTGTTTTGTTAACTAATCTTTCTAATAACCTTTTCAACTCGTTTTCTTTTAGACTCTTTTTCAATTTCATCCAACCTAGAAGTTAATGTTTCAATAAATAAATTTTTATTTTCTTCATTAATAATAGACATCGTTCTTTCCGCATACATCGGGAGTTGGTTTGTTGGGCTTTTAACTAATTGATTAATAAGCAAATTAAATGACTCTTCAGCATATGTCTTAATGGAACATAATTTTATAAGGATATTTACAACTTGATCTTTTGTAATAACTGAACCATTGTCACCTGCAACAATGATTTTTTTGATATTTGAAAATATTATTTCAGAAACGTCACTAGTAATACTGTTTAAAGCAGTCATTGCTCCCCATTGAAGTCTATTATTTCTACTTTCTAAAAGTGATAAAAATTCATTAGTATAATCGGATATTAAAGATGGGCTGCGATCACCGATTTCATATAAAACTTTTATGCAATCATTCTGGATGTTTTTATTTTTGTTAGTAAGATTTTCGATCAGTTCTTTCACGGCACTTTCATCATTTTGATCCGCAACTTCAATCGCTAATTCGATGTTAGGCTCTTCATCTTTACGGTTTAAAGAACTTGCTAATTTCTTGATTACTGTCATTCATAATTCCACCTTTTTAGTTGAACTATCTCTTTAAACATTATGTTAATCAGTATGTACATTGCCAAAAGCAAGTACACTTCCTACGAAATATTTTAATTCCTATCACTTTTTAATTAAATTCAATTCTATCCTAAATACATAATTTCCCTTGAAGAAACCATCCTATTGTCAGGAGGTGGTTTTATGTCTGAACCATTACAACCAGGGAGTAAAAAACTTCCTGATTTTAATGAATTATATGATCGGATTATTGCCGAGCATGGTACAACAGGACCAACATTGGTGATTAAAACGAATTTAGATCCAAAAGATTCTACTGAAGATAATCCTTACTATCGAAACGAAACGCATACACCTAAAAAACCATTTAAAAATTATTTCGAGGAGTAATACAAAAATGAGCGCGGTCTATAACCGGCTCATTTTTGTATCCAAACCGTAGTTGAATGATTTTAACTCTTCGGTACATACTAAGAAATATATGGCAATTTCTTCAAGGAAAATGTTTATACTTTTCAATGTACTAGGAGGAATAGGATTTTGAGTCCAACAAAAAGTATGCTATCAGTCTTTGCCTTAGGTGGAATTAATGAAATTGGAAAAAATATGTATGCTATTCAATACTTAAAAGAAATTATTCTAATAGACTGTGGTTCGAAGTTTCCGGACGAGAGTTTATTAGGCGTTGACTTGATCATTCCAGATATTACTTATCTAAAAGAAAATCAAGAAAAGATTAAAGGTCTATTTGTTACGCACGGTCATGAGGACCATATTGGTGGAATCCCGTATCTTTTGAAACAATTGAATATTCCAGTCTATGCAACGAGATTAACGCTTGGATTAATTGAGCTTAAATTAAAAGAGCATGGACTATTAGGAGAAACTGAACTAATTTTAATAGATTCTGATTCGGTGATTAAATTTGAACATTTTTCGATTTCATTTTTCAAGACAAATCATAGTATACCTGATTGTTTAGGAATCGTATTTGAAACACCTGAAGGCACTGTTGTGCATACAGGGGATTTTAAATTTGATTTAACTCCTGTTAATAATCAGTATCCAGATATTCATAAAATGGCTGAGATAGGTAGTAAAGGTGTTTTATTACTATTATCTGAGAGTACGAACGCTGAACGGCCAGGTTCAACACCATCGGAACGGATTGTTGGAGAGCATATAGTAGATGCTTTTATGAAGGCAAAACAAAGAGTCATTATTTCCACATTTGCTTCTAATGTACATCGCGTGCAACAAATAGTTGATGCATCAATTATCACAAATCGGAAGTTAGCTCTACTAGGTAGAAGCATGGTGAATGTTGTTCAAGTTGCGATGGAGCAAGGATACTTATCAATCCCTGAAGGTATGTTGATTGATAAAGATGAAATTAATAATTTGGCACCAGAAGCAATTACAATTTTATGTACAGGTAGTCAAGGTGAACCCCTTGCAGCACTTGCTCGACTAGCTAGCTCAAGCTTTAGAGGCGTTGACATTTATCCTGGTGATACTGTGATTTTAGCTGCTTCACCAATTCCTGGTAATGAGCGCGGCGTTTCTCGAATTATCGATAATTTTTACAATCTCGGAGCAAATGTCATTTATGGTTCAGGAAGCTCGACCGGAATGCATGTTTCTGGTCATGCTTATCAAGAAGAGCTTAAACTCATGCTTACATTAATGAAGCCAAAATATTTTATTCCGATTCATGGTGAGTACAGAATGCTTCACCATCACCGCTCACTTGCTGAATCTGTTGGTGTCAAACGAAATAATATTTTTATTATTAAAAACGGTGATGTTGTCGATATTCTTCAATCAGAAGCAATACAAAGCCGTAGAATTCCAGCAGGAAATATTTACGTAGATGGAATGGGAATTGGTGATGTCGGAAACATTGTATTAAGAGATCGTAAACAACTCGCAGAAGATGGAATGCTAGTAATCGTCATTACCATTAGTAAATTGGAAAGAAAGATTATCTCTGGTCCTGATACCATTTCAAGAGGATTTGTCTATGCCCGTGATTCTGAACATTTACTGAAGGAAGTAAATCAAATCGTCACATCATCTGTAAACGAATTACTTGATGAAAACAAACTCCAATGGGGAGTTATGAAGCAAAATATTAAAAGGTCACTTGGACAATTTTTATTTACGAAAACAAAGAGAAAACCAATGATTTTACCAATAATCATTGAAATATAGAAATAAAAAAACTCCCTATTCAATTTATAATTAGGGAGTTTTTACTTTGAATCGTTTTCTTTTATTTTTGAAATTAAGCCAATTAAAGAATTGTTTTCTTGATCAAAATAATCATTCATTGGACAAGAACTATTTTCTAACCGCTTTAGTACAAACGGGATTGTAAAAGTTTCGATTTTTAATTCATCATTTACCTCATCCCAAAATAGAGGCGTTGCAACAGTTGGTTTTTCTTTTCCCCTTGTTGAGTATGGGGAAATAATGGTTTTTCCTTTTGCATGCTGTACATAATCAATATAAAGACGATTCCCTCGATTTTTTTTAAATCTTTCAATCGTAAAATCATCTGGAAATTTTTCAATTAAATAATGTGCAATAAAAGATGTAAATACTCTTGTTGCATCATAGGTAAGAGAATTTTCTTTAATCGGAATATGAATTTGAATTCCTTTACTTCCAGATACCTTTGGGTAGCTTTTTATTTGAAAAGAATCAAAGATTAATTTCATTTCCAATGCGGCTTTTATTGCTAAAGGAAATGCATCTGTATTAGGTGGATCTAAATCGAATACGATTTCAACCGGGTTATTGGCTTTATATGTTTGAAAAGGTATATGGTATTCGATTGCTAATTGATTTCCTAACCAAAGCAATGTTGATACATCATTACAGATAATAAAATTATTCCCTTCATGTGCTTCGGTTTTAATAAAACTCGGAGCATAATCAGGACGGTTTTTTTGAAAAAAAGATTCACCGTCTATTCCATTAGGAAAACGAATCGTTGTTAATAAACGATTTTTTAGAAACGGAAGCATATAAGTGGATATTTGAGCTAAATACGAAACAAAGCTCTCCTTATTTATAAATGGATCCTTCCATATTATTTTTTCAGGACTGGTAAGCGTTAATTCTTCCTCCAAATTAAGATTACCTAATAGTAAACCATCCAAAGTACATTCATTCCATGCATGCTTTAATTGAAAGGATATAAATTTTGCATTTGTTAATTGGTTGTTTTCTATACTTTGAAACTCAAGTTCAATACAGATTCCAGGCTCGACAAATTTTATATTACCTTTTTTGCTTTTTTTATTTGATTCGATTGCTTTAATCAATATACCCTTCTCTTCCTCGCTAAGTCCATTTGAGAAGGATCCCATTTGCAAAATATCATTTTCTTTTTTAAGTCCTACTAAAAAGGTTTCCTCTATTATGTTGAAACCTAAAATAAAGAAAATGCCTGAATAAATTTTATTACGTTTTTGAATAAAGTAATGATTCATATCTTACTTCCTCTAATCTGTAAGAGTACATTCTTTAGGATCTTTTTCGATAAAAGCTTGGATACTTGGTTGCCTTAATGAATGACCTTCAGTCCATTCAATGAATTGGACTTTTACAGTTAACAATGGCTGAATCCATTGAATTTCCTTTATTCTTTTTGGTTGGCTATTGAATGGATTATTTTCTATTTTTATCGTATTAATGACTGTAGTAAGGTCTCTCCATTCTGATTTCGTTAATTTCCCTGTTCCAACATGCCCTATAAACACGAGTTGATTATTTTCGTTATAAAGCCCTACTAAAATAGAATTAACAATTCCAGAACGATACGTTACCCCACCGATTACAGCAATAACATCCTTATAATTTTTTACTTTTTGCCAAGCATTGTGCTTTCCATTGATCAAGTATTTACTATTTAAATTTTTACATACGATACCTTCTAAATTATGTTGTTTCGCAACTTCAAATAAGGCAACTCCATCAGTATTATTTGGAACTAACTGAATTTGCTTATTAGGTTGGATTGCTTCTAATAATAAATTTTGTCTCTCTTGGAGAGATAATTGCGTAATCCATTCTCCATTGTAAAAAAGAATATCAAAAATCATATAGTAAATAGGTACAGCTTCTATAGCGGAATCAACTCGATCCATGCGTCTAATTCCATCCCTTCGCATTACCTCATGAAACGATGGATTGCCCTTTTGATCGAGAGCGATGACCTCCCCGTCTAAAATGATTGATTGAGCATTCGAATAGGCTTTTATATTTGTTAGCTCTGGAAAAATATTTGTACGATCATTTAATTTCCGGTTAAATAATTTAACTTCTTTCCCATCAAAATAGGTTAGGATTCTAACACCATCCCATTTAATTTGCGAAATCCACTCAGGACCATTTGGTACAATATCTGAAGAAATAGGCTCAAAAGGAAAAATTGGATTCAGCTCCATTACAACCTCCTATTTAACTTGTTGCTTTTTTAGGCGCTCTTGTTTTAGGCTTTTTCGGAGGTGTTGCTTGTCCTTTTGTTCGATCAATACTTGCTTGTAATGCAGACATTAAATCAACAACATTTTTTTGTTCTGCCGGTTTCTCCTGCCCTATCGCGATATAATCATTTTTATTAACTTTTTCCGAAATTAATTGCTCTAAAGCTGTACGGTATGTATCGGTATAGTTTTCTGGATTAAACGTTGTCGTTAATTGTTCAACTAGCATCATACCAGCCTGTAATTCACGCTCCGCTAATCCAGCCTTTTCAGGAACACCTCCTGGCAGATTTTCAATTGCTCTAATCTCATCTGGAAAATGTAATGTTTCAAGAATAATCGAATTTTTATATGGGCGAATAGCAGCTAACCGCTGTTTGCTACGAATTGTAATTTTTGCAAGACCGATTTTCTTACTTTTCTTCAATATTTCCGAAAGTAAAGCATATGCCTTTGTTCCACCAGAATCCGGACCAATATAATATGTTCGATCAAAATAAACTGGATCAATTTCTGCTAGTTTGACAAAATCAATGATTGATACAGTTTTTAGTTCAAATTCTTCTTTTAATTTATTCATTTCCTCTTCTGTTATTTCCACAACTCTACCATTTGGAGTTTCAAATACTTTAATAATTTCTTCGGGAGTAACTTCATCGTCACAACTAGCAACCTTTTTATAAGAGATCGGTGTTTTACAATCTTTATGATATTGACGAAACTTTATATCCTTATCCTCAACTGCTGAAAACAACTTTACTGGAATTGTAACTAATCCCATACTGACTGTACCTTTCCAAACTGTATGCATATCTTCACTACCTTTTATATTTTTATGATTAGCTTTTGTTAAATGAATGGGTTTAATTCAATTTGCTTTTTTAGTTATATCCATCAGAATAAAATATAGTGTTGTTTGGTTTGCAAGTAATAATAGGTAAAATTAAAACTCCATACTATTGTAAGGAGTTTTTTTAAATTTAATTATTTAAATCATTCGGCATATCAGGAAATTGTAGAACAGGAATACCTTTGGTGGTTCAGTTCGTTTATATCTCCACTATTTCTACTTGATATTTTACCTTTAAATATTTCTCCCAAGAGTGTCACTTCAAGATCCAGGTTTGCCTAGCTTTTCTTTTGATTAATTCTTATAATTCCTCTATTTAGATTTGTTTTAATTGGATTTAGCGGTTTCTGTATCTTGGCTAGGCTTAATATATTTGATGGACAAAATTAGTCCAAGCACTGCTAAAATGATGGAAAAATACATCATATAATTATCTGGCTTATTCATCAAATAAGCAAAAACAGGTGGTCCCGCAGCTACCCCCACAAATCGTAAAGAACTATAAAGAGAAGTAATAGTCCCTCTTTGTTCCTTCTCAATCCCTTCTGTTATTAATGCATCTAAGCTTGGTAACGACATTCCGATCCCAATCCCACTAATCAATAAGCCCGTGATAATCATATAAATATCTTTGTTAATAATCGGCATAACAAAGGCAATACTTATTAAGATAAATCCGATAACAATGCATTTTTTCATTGCACCTTTTTGATTTCCAATTTTTTTACCTGTCTTATAAGAAGTGTAGGATAAAGCAGCGAGTGGGATTGCTAGCACACAACCTTTCCATATTCCAATTATGTGATAACGCTTTTCTAATATTTTTGATAAATAAAAAAGCATACCAAATAAAATGAACATGATAATGGCACCTAATATAAATATAGTATAAAGCCATTTGCCATTATTTCGAAATATTTTTCGAATTGATCTGATAAACATGTTAAACTTTTTCTTTCTTTTATCTTTTCTTTTTGCCCTCATAGGTTGTTTTGGAGGTTTTACAAAAATTAAAATTAAAATAATTGATAGTAAGCAAAGAAACGGTATTGATAAAAATGGTAAATACCAAACAACCGCTGCTAATACTGAACCAAGTATGGGACTTAGTACTTTTCCAAAGGTATTCGATGTCTCAACTAAGCCTAATCCTTTACTAACTTCATTTTCATCCTTAAACATATCTCCCACACACGGAATAACAACAGGCATTGCTCCAGCAGAACCAATCCCCTGAATAATTCTGCCAACAATTAACCACGCGTAAGGATTTTCTAATTTCCAACAAACGAAGCCGGCTAATTCTCCTCCAATTCCCGCAATAATTAAACTTGGAATGATTACTTTTTTTCTTCCAAATAAATCCGACAAATAACCAGCTATAGGGATAAGAATGATTGCAAAAACTGAATAAACAGTAATAATCATTGAAACTTTAAGGCCAGATATATTTAATTGTTGTTCTAATTTTGGAAGTACGGGAATCAACATTGAATTACCTAAAGTCATTACAAGAGGTACTGTAGATAGCGCCCATAAACTCCGCTTTTGTTTTTTATCCATATTACCTCCGCGTTTTGTGTAACTAAAAACAATCACAATCCTTATATTTCCCAAGTATCATTTTTGGTTGAATTGTAATTTTTACTAATTACGATTTGACAAGTAAAATTGGGGCAAAATGAAAAATATACCATTTCGAAAGGAGGAATCTTTATGACAACTATAGAGAATTCAACTAATTATTTACATTTAAATTTATGGTCTGGAATTTTATTTGGTCTTGGATTGGTGGCATTTTTTGATGAAGCAGTTTTTCATCAACTTCTTCATTGGCATCATTTTTACGATAAGTCTACAACAAGTTTGGGACTAATCTCTGATGGTCTTTTTCATGCCTTTAGTTGGTTCGCAACGATTGGCTCGTTATTTATGTTTGCGAATTTAAGGAGAAAAAAATCACTCTATTTTAAAAGATGGGTCGGCGGAGTTTTACTCGGAGCAGGTTTTTTTCAACTTTATGATGGAACAGTTCAGCATAAATGGATGAAGCTTCATCAAATTAGATATAACGTCGATATTATGCCTTATGATTTAACTTGGAATATTACTGCTTCTATTATGACATTAATAGGTTGCATTCTAATTCTTAAAACTCGAAATAAAAGTGGTCAATTTGAAAGATAATTACTTCAATTCGATTGATTTACTCATTATCTTATTAATTTTACTTTTTATTGTTGGATATTTGATTGCTGCGATGAAACATAAAAAAAAGCCATGGCCAAAATTACGCTCTATATTATGGGTAACTGGTTTTGTTTGTATATTAGTTTCGGTTATTGGACCAATTGCAAAACTTAGTCACCATCTTTTTGTTTTCCATATGATTATGCATTTGTTACTAGGAATGCTCGCTCCATTTTTTATCGCTTTATCTAGACCGATTACATTATTATTAACATCATTAAAAACTCAACATGCAAGGCGAGTGACACGTCTTTTAAGAAGTGCTCCTGTTCGACTATTCACTCATCCTATTACGACAATGCTTTTAAATATCGGAGGACTTTGGGTATTGTATACCTCCACAGTGTTCAATTTAATTCATGAGAGTACCTTTTGGTTAAATTTAGTACATATCCATTTGTTTTTTTCGGGATATCTGTTTACAACTTCAATCATTGCTATTGAACCGTTCTCTCATAAATTCAGCTATTTGTTTCGCTCATCAATTATGATTCTTGCATTAGCAGGTCATGATATTTTATCGAAGTTGCTTTTTTCAAATCCATTAGACAATTTCGGTTATAATGATGTTCAATATGGTGCGGTCTTAATGTATTATGGAGGGGACTTTGTTGATTTGTTATTGATTACCGCGCTTTGTTATTTCTGGTATAATTCATCAAATTCAAATAAAACAAGAGCATTGATTTAATGGTCTTTTTTGCCACATATATTCCTTCTAAAGATGCACAAAATATTAATGCATAAAGAAGGAGGGTTAAAGATGAATAAAATTTGTCTTACATTATGCACTGTTTCATTATCATTTATCATTTCAGCCAATGTTCATGCCGCTTCACCCGGTCCTGACGCTACACAATTAGAGCCAAGCTATGATCATAATGGTAAACAAATCAAAAGAGATTTTAACAATAATTTTAATGATCCAAACCATGTTGTAAATGACACGAAAAACACGGTTAAAGAAGGGTATTATGATACAAAAAACACGGTTAAAGAAGGGTATTATAATACTAAAAATAATATAAAAAATACAACAAATGACATGTTAAATAACAATAATGGAGTAAATAATCCAGTTAGTAATGACGGAAATTATTATCGACGAAATGTAAATAATGTAACGCCTACACCTGTTACTAACACATTAAATACTACTGACAATACAAATAATAATCATTTCAATTATGGCTGGCTTGGACTTCTTGGACTATTAGGATTTGCGGGTCTAAGAAAAAAGGAAAGAGTTGAATAATAATATAAGTTTTTTGGACTTTGTTTACACAATAAAACCTTATTGGGGTATCCAATAAGGTTTTATTTATTGACGATGTTTTTATTATGAATTACCTCTTTATAAAAACTGATTTTTTGCTCTAACATTTTATTTGTTTCTTCTAATGTTTTTAGCTGATGTTCAATAGACTGCTTATGCTCGACTAATAGATCTAATCTAGCCAATGATGTATGCTCACCTTCTGTATATAAATGTGCATACTCCTTAATCTTATTAACTGGCATTTGTGTTTCTTTTAGCTTTAGGACAAATCTTAACCACTGAATGTGTGATTCAGAATAAAGCCTTTCACCATTTTCATTTCGATCAGGAAGAATGATCTGTTCTTTTTCATAATAACGTAATGTATGTGTGCTGATTCCTAACATTTGAGCGACTTCACCAATTGAATACATAAGAACCTCCAGTTTAAGTCAAAAATATTCAAGTAAAAAACTGTTTGACTTAGAGTTTACTCTAACCAGTATAATGAATCCGTAACTGATACACAATTAATTTAATTTTAGTATAAACCATATTATATTGGAGGAATTTAAATGAAAAAATATACTATCATTACAGGCGCTAGTTCAGGAATTGGTTATGAATCAGCTCTTGCGTTTGCCGCACGTGGAAAAAATTTAATCATCGTTGCTCGTAGAACGGAAGAACTTGAAAAATTAAAATCAGAAATCGCCAAACTGAATGCAGATCTTGATGTAGTGATAAAAACTGCTGATTTATCTGTCGTAAAAAACGCTTTTAATTTATATGAAGGACTTAAAGAATATGATATTGAAACTTGGATTAATAATGCAGGTTTTGGTAATTTCGCTTCAGTTGGTGAACAAAATTTAGCAAAGATTGAGAGTATGCTTAATTTAAATATCGAAGCTTTAACTATTTTAACTTCACTATATGTACGCGATTATTCAACAGTTGAAGGGACACAAGTTATCAATGTTTCATCTGGTGGAGGATATACAATCATTGGTAATGCCGTCACATATTGCGCAACTAAATTCTATGTAAGTGCCTTTACAGAAGGGCTTGCTCATGAATTACAAGAGAAAGGTGCAAAGATGAAAGCAAAAGTATTAGCACCAGCAGCAACTGAAACAGAATTTGCAAAAGTATCCTATGATTTAGAAGAAAACATTAAATTTGAAGGCGTCCTACCAAAGTATCATACTGCAAAAGAAATGGCCGCTTTCATGCTGGACCTTTATGACAGTGAAAAAGTGGTAGGAAAAGTTGATGGAATTACTTATGAATTCCAATTATTAGATCCACTTTACCCTTATGCAACAAGATTAGAAAGGCAGGATTAAGGGTAATAAGAGTTTATTAAAACCTGTTCCTTACCCTTAAACACATCCACATTTTAATTTTCTAACACTAAATTTAAATGTGGATATTTAGTAGCCCTATATTCAGAAGGGCTACTTTTTATGTATTTTTTAAATATACGACTAAAGTAATTTGAATCTTGAAAACCAATTCGTGTAGCAATTTCTTGCATGGTTAAATCAGTCATTTCTAAATAAAACATTGATTTTTCAATCCTTATTCTATTTAGAAAATCGATCACACTTGTGCCAATTTCTTTTTTGAATAGGTGACTGAAATGATATTTACTTACGCAACAATATTGAGCAATTTCTTCCAGTGTTATACTAATTTGATGATTTTCTCGTATATACTTAGTTGCTTTACGAATAACAGGATTCATCTGATTAATAAATGAATTGGCTATTTGAATCGTTAGCCAGTAAGCATATTCGCAAACCTTTTTTACAAATTTATCATAGCGAATAATATGATATAATTCCTGGATCATTTGAGCATTTTTTGACATGATGAGTGTTGCATTCACGCCTGACTCTACTACAACCCTAGAGATTAACATAATTAAATCGACTACCTCAGTCTTAAATACGTCTTCATTTAATCGGCATGCATTTGCTACCTTTTCAAGGAAACATTTTAATTGATCGACTACACCTTGTTCATCACCAATTCGTACAAGTGCTAATAATTCAATACGATCCTCTGTTGATAATGCTCTTAGTGTATTTTCTTCCACTGGTTTAATACCACTATGAAATATCAGTTTGTTCCCTTGAAAAAAACGACCTGACAATGACTTTCTAGCCTCTTCAAAAGAGTGGTATAACAAATAAGGATCACTATATTTTTTACCTATTCCAATTGAAACTGTAATCTGAACCCTATCCAATGAATTTTGAATTTCTTCTGCCATTCTATAAATCTTTTTATTGAACTCGATTTCACTATCTTCATCATCTAGCTCAATTAGAAGTGCAAGTACACCTTCTTCTACCCAGTTCCACAAATAAGAAACTCCGATCGTCTGATCAATTTGATTGATTAGTTCATGGCCAATTTCTTGTTTCCACTGCTTTGGGTTTTCTTCTGCTAAATCAGGATAGCGATCAATCGAAATCACCATTACAATATTTGGATAAGTATTAATGCCACATCTTTTTTGAACTTCATCAAAAGTTCCTATATGGAAGAGCGTACCAGAAAGTAACAAATTTGAAAAAGCTGATTGAGTAGCATCTCGATTCATCTTAATTTCTCCTTTTTAGCTATGATTTTTCTTAGTTGAACGTTTGGTAGTAAGTATCAAAATGATTGAGCATAAAAAAAAGAAGCTGTCGTACTCTTAGAGTATAACTGCTCCTTTAAAAATTTCATAATTCCATGACCCCTATTTTCTCTTCAACAAGTTCAACAATATCTCCATCATGAATTTGATTACGAATTGTTTCTATATCATGATAAAAATAGCGATCCTCTTCAACTGCTGGAACTTGATTTCTAATTAACTGATATACACTTGCCGTTACCGGTGACGGTTTTAGTGAATCATGGAATTCTAGTGCTTGAGTGGCAACCATTAGTTCGATTGCTAAAATATGTTCAAGTTTTTTTGAAATCTGATAAGCTTTCCTAGCTGCGAAATAAGCAAAGCTAACAACATCCTCTTGATTTGCACATGTAGATGTATTATCAATCGTTGCGGGATGGGATAATACTCTTATTTCATTAAGCAATCCAGCTGCAGTATATTGTGGAATCATATATCCATTGTTTAATCCAGGATTTACAACTAAGAAATTAGGAAGTTCACTTACATGGAAATTCACTAATCGATCGATACGACGCTCTGCAATCTTAGCTAAATTCGCCATACCAATACAAATAGTATCCGCATAAATTCCAACAAATGAAGCATCAAAATTTCCACCCATTAATGCTGTGCCATCTTCTTCCCCTGGCCAGATAATCGGATTATCACTTGAAGACTTCATTTCATTCTTAACATTTTCCAATGCATTTTTAAATACTTTTTTTACTGCACCATGTACTTGTGGTATACATCTTAAGCTAAGTGCATCTTGTAAGCGATAGTTTTTATACTTCTCAGCTATCTCACTTCCATCTAAAATCTTGGAAACAATTCTAGCTGTATTCATTTGTTCTTCATGTTTTTTTACTGAGTGTAGACGATGATCTAAAGCTTTTATCGTGCCTTTAAGCGCTTCTAATGACATGGCACCACTGATATCTGCCGTTTTTACAGCTTGAATAGCATTATATATCGAGAGTATAGCGAATGCTGTTACTGAAGTAGTACCATTTAATAGTGCTAATCCTTCTTTACATTCAAATGTGACTGATTTTAAGCCTGCACGCTCCAATGCTTCATGCCCACTTAGAAGCTCGTCTTTGTACCAAGCTTTTCCCTCACCCATTAAAACCAGGGCCATATGCGCTTCGGGAGCTAAATATGCTACCGATCCCTCACCAGGAACAAAAGGTAAAATATCGTTGTTTAAAAGATTAGCAATTAGCTCTAACACTTCAAATCTAACTCCTGAATAGCCTTGCCCTATATTATTTAGGATCATTAATTGGATAGCTCTTACTACTTCTTTCTCAAGAGGCTCTCCTACAGAAACAGCATGAGATCGGACAATATTTCTCTGAAGAGCCTGAGCATCTTCCTTTGAAATAACTTCTGTTACATTGCTTCCAAACCCCGTGGTTACGCCATACACTGCTCTTTCTTCTTCAAGAAATTTTTCGACTAGATTTCGAGAAGTATTTATTCTTAGAAAGTAGTTTTCTGAAAACGATACTTTTGCACCATAACATGCAACAGCAATCACTTCATAAATCGACAACTCGCGATCTCCAAGAATAACCTCTTTAATATTTTTAGGATGAATAACAACGTTCTTGATCATCAAAAACACCTCTTACTTATAAATATATTAGTTTAGTGACTTGAAACTGATTTCTTGTTTGACTCAGGCTGATCCTCTTCTAGTAATGGATTGCTAGCTTCATTTAATGAAAGTGATTTTGTTTCCGGAGCCCAAGCGATCGAAACGATTGTACCAATGAATAGAATAATAGACATTCCTATCATAGAAGGTGCCATCCCCATTGAACTAACACTTATCGGTAAAAGGAATGTACCAACAGCTGAACCAATTCGACTAACTGCTGTTGTCAAGCCAACTCCAGTTCCACGTACCTCGGTAGGAAATAGTTCAGCAGGATACACTAATGTTAAATTAGAAGCTGCTGACATTACAAACGTAAAGATTGCAAACACTATAATTGCGATTGTATGTAGACCTGGTGGTAAAACTGTTAATGCGAATAATGAAATCGTTAAAATAATAAATGTATTAATTGTAAAGCCTCTACGAGTTAATTTTTCTGTACACCATACACCAGCTAACGCTCCTACTAGAAGGAACAGGTTTAGAACCATGTCTACACCAAATGTTTCTTCAAATCCCAATTTACTTAAAATAGTTGGTAGGAATGTATAAATTGCGAAATATGGAACTACCTGGCACATATAAAAAAGTGATCCGAATGTTGTACGTTTCCAAAGCTGCTTATTGAATAAATCTGTCATTTTATATGCATGTTTAGAATGAGTGTCAACTGTTTCATCCATTACAGCATTTTCACCAATATACTTTCTTACAATAGCACGTGCTTCTTCAACACGACCCATCTTTAATAACCAACGTGGAGACTCTGGTGTTCCAAAACGTAAAAGTAAGACAATTAAACCAGGAAGTGCAGCACTCACTAACATCCAACGCCAAGCGTCTGGCCCTGTTTTTTCTAAATAATAACCAACTAGATTTGAAGCTACATATCCAACTGTCCATAAAACATTTAGTGAAGATAATAACATACCTCTATACTTTCTAGGTGCAAACTCCGCAAGTAAAGTAGATCCTACTGCATAATCTCCTCCAAGTGCAACACCTATTAAAATCCTTAATGCAAAAAGCGTATATGGATCGTGAACAAAAAACTGTAAAGCAGATGCGATTGTAATAATAACAAAGTTTGCTAAATAGATTTTCTGCCTACCAATGCGATCTGATAAACCACCAAGAAACAAACTACCGAAAAAAAGTCCAATTAATGCGGAACTACCGATTAATCCTTCCCATACAGAATTTAATTTCATTTGAGGACCAAGTAGCGAAAGCGCCATGCCTATAATTCCTAAAGCATAGCCATCCGAAAAATTCGATCCAAAAGTAAGTGTCGTAATCCTAATATGGAATTTATTAAGCGGTGCATCGTCCATCATAAATTTTTTTTCCTTCAAAAGAATACCCCCTTTTTTTCTTTTCAGATAAAAAATTGTAAAAAATAGTAAGTAATAAAATAACTACTTACTTAACCGTTTCTAAAGCGCTTCCAAAATTTTCAGTATTTTTAATAAATTATAATTATTACTCCTTAAATTATCTCTAGATAAAGTTTCGGATTACTAGCACAATATTGCTAAAATATTAAGTGTAGGGGATGAAGGAATTATGAGTATGATTAAGGTAACTTGAAAAGTAAAAAAAGAGATAGCATATTGGCTATCTCTCAGAAATCGATCATAATCAATCTAACAAAATCAACATAGAGAAGGACGAACACAAAGTGAACTTCATTTTAACGTTGAACTTTGGTGATAGATTTGCGAACCATTTTTTGAAGATTAATTTAGAAGTTTTAATCAATTTTCATTAGATTTGACTGTAACTCAATCTATTTTCTGTTATTCCTTTTATTTTTTGATCCATTCACACCGTTTCTACATGATTCGGTCGACTTATTTGCAGTTTTCATAATTTTATTTGTAGATTTGCCTGATTTATTTTCAGTTTGAGCTTTTTTATTTGCACCTACTCTGATTTATTTGAAGTTTGAACATTTTTATTCGCACTTACTCAAATTTATTTGAAGTTTGAACATTTTTATTTGCACTTACTCAAATTTATTTGAAGTTTAAACATTTTTATTTGCACTTACTCAAATTTATTTGAAGTTTGAACATTTTTATTTGCACTTCCTAAAATTACAATCTCTTGTTTAAAAATCGGTTTAATGAAAACATACTCAAATCAAAAGTAGATTTCTGATTTGTTACTAGGTCAGCAATAATCTCACCTACAACGCTTGCAAACTTAAAGCCATGGCCTGAGAAACCTGTGGCAATGATTACATTTTTGTATTCTGGATGCTGGTCAATTATGAAGTTCTCGTCGGGAGTCATTGTATATAAGCATGTTTTCCCTTTTACTAATCGACCATTTGCAAGTGGCATATATTTACTTAAGAAATTTCTCAGATCCGTTTCATCTTCAATGAACTCTCCAAATTCTCGATTAAATTGATCAGGGTCTACAATTTGCCCTCCATCATGTCGTCCAATTTTTAGTCCGCTATTATGAATACTTGGAAAGCCGTAATAATGACGATCAATTAGATCGATTGTAAATGCTGGTAGTGAACTAGAATCATATAGTTGATGATCACATTCAAACCAACCAACTGTTTTACGGGTAGGTTTTACAGGTATATGAATACCTGTCTTTTCAAGAATTTTGCCAGACCATGCGCCTGCACATACTATAAGTTTATCTGCTGTGTAAATAGCATTCTCTGTACGTACCTTTGTCTTATGAGTACCTACTTCAATGTCTATAACAGGCGAGTTTGATTGGAGACTATTTCCTTTCTCAATATATAGTTCTTTATACGCTCGAATACATTCTTCGCTAAAAAGAATTCCGGAAGACGTTTCTAAACAACCTATAAAACCTTCCGGTAAACATAAGCCGGGCCATCTTGCATTGATCTCATTACTATCCATTATTTCAAGCGGCAATGAAAATTCTTTTGCACTATTTATTACTTCATTCGTAAAAGTCGAGCCAGGTGCACCAGCACATAAAACGCCTGTTCTCGAGAATAATTGTTTTCCAGACAATTGTTCTAACTCTTCCCATAATTTTTGTGCCCGTAATGCTAAAGGTACGTATTCTCTACTTTCTCCATATGCATGACGGATGATTCTAGTATCGCCGTGATGGCTACCAAATCTATGTGGTGGATCAAAAGAATCTATTAATAATATTTTCTGATTACCTTTTGATAAATAGTATCCTGCTGCCATTCCCATAGCGCCTGCTCCAACAATAATTACATCATAATGATTATTCAATCATTTCACTCCTTACCCTGTTCATTCGTATGACATATTCTTTTTGTTATTACAATTTACCTTCTTAAATAAGCAATTTTTGTAACTCAAGCATTTTCTATAACAACAAAAAAACCGTCTATGATCACTCATAAACGGGTTTTATAGTTATTATAGTTTTTCGTATGCTGCTTGGTATTTTTGAATATCACCAGCACCCATAAAAATTAATACGCTATTTTTATGATTTTGTAAATTGCTGATATTGTCATCAGTCAATAGTTCAGCACCTGCAATTTTACAAGAAAGGTCTTCAATTGTTAAAGTACCTTTATCTTCTCGTGCAGAACCAAAAATATCACATAAGTAAACTTTATCTGCTTTTTCTAATGTACCAGCAAATTCATCTAAAAATTTACTTGTGCGTGTAAATGTGTGCGGTTGGAACACTGCTACGATTTCACGGTCAGGATATTTTTGACGTGCTGCTTGAATCGTCGCTTGGATCTCAGTTGGATGATGAGCATAATCATCAATTAACATTTGATCTCCGAAGCGTTTTTCACTGAAACGACGCTTTACGCCACCGTATGTTAATAATCTAGCTTTAATAATATTAACATCAATTTCTTCATAATGGCAAAGCGCAATTACTGCTAAAGCATTTAAAATACTATGATCACCATATCCAGTAATATCAAAAGTAGCGTAATACGTATTACGGACGAATACATCAAATGTCGTACCATTTGTATGTTTTTCAATATTACGAGCTTGGAAATCATTATCCTCGTTAAAACCATAATACATTACAGGTACTTTTGCATAAATACGTTGAAGATGTTCGTCATCTCCACATGCAATAATACCTTTCTTTACTTGATCAGCCATTTGTTGGAAAGCATCGAATACATCATCTACACTCTTATAATAATCCGGATGATCAAAATCAATATTAGTCATGATGCAATAGTCTGGAAAGTATGAAAGAAAATGACGACGGTATTCACATGCTTCAAACACGAAATACTCGCTGTCTTTTTCACCTTTACCAGTACCATCTCCAATTAGAAAAGAAGTTGGACGCGCACCAGAGACTACATGGGCTAATAAACCTGTCGTAGAGGTTTTACCATGTGCTCCAGTAATTGCAACGCTAGTAAATTTATTCATATATTCCCCTAGGAATTTATGATAGCGTGCCATCGGAATTCCTTTTTCAATAGCAGCTGCAATTTCTTCATGAGTATCAGGAAATGCATTACCTGCTATAACGAATTGGCCTTCTTTAATATTTGCTTTATCAAATGGTAAAATCGTAATATTTTTTTTTCGTAATTCATTTTCAGTGAAAAAGTGCTTTTCATAATCTGATCCCTGAACGGTCAAACCAGAATCATGTAAAATTTGTGCCAAAGCACTCATTCCAGTACCTTTAATCCCTACAAAATGGTAAACTGTCATATTAAAAGAACCTCCAAAATCGATCACTAATACAACGGCCTATCTCTTAGACAGTATATGTGTGAATAAAAGAAATGGCATCAATATTTTATAAATTTGATGCATTGTTACTTTGCCGAGTCTAGTTATTTTTTAAATGATAACTAACTTAAATTTTTACGCAATTAGTATTATATCACTTTAACTCCCATAGGACTATTTATTTTAAGTCGCACTATGAGGTAATAGATGGAAAAGTAAATACTTTAAGTCATCTGCTTATTTTAAAATACTATCAATCTCAAATTGATTTTTTGTCCCTTTATAGTCTAGGGCTCATTTCTACTCTTTCTAATCGAGGATTTTCACGAAGCTTTCTTCCAGCTTTCGCTTGTTGCACACCATTTAACTCGACATTATCACCTGTAAAACCTACATTAACTTTTAATAAACTTCCGCCTACACCATATAAATCTACTGGTACACCTTGTTTCTCAAAAGCTAAGATTCTTTCTACAGTAAATCCACCGCTTACTACAATTTGCACATGCTGATACCCTTCTTGATCTAGTGCATTTCGTAAAGCAAAAACTAATGGAGGATTTACACCCCTTGGGTCAAAACTTCCTAATAATTCTGGATTACCAATAAAATACTGATCAATCATTGTTTTCGATGTATCTACACGTACGGCCTTTAATTTACTACCATATTCTCGTGCAACCTTTAAAGCGTCATTTATGACATCATTATTATAATCTACTAAGACAATTAAATCATCTTGTGGATAAACTTCTGTGTATGCACGCGCAGCTTCCACAACATCACCATTATACATTTGAATTAGTGCATGAGGCATCGTCCCCATACCTTCATTGCCCCACCACTCATTCATTGCATGAGTTGCTTGTGCAGTTGCACCACCAATAAATGCAGCATAACCATCACCTGCTTGAGTCGTGAAATGATCATCACGATCTCCCATGAAAATAACAGGCTTTTTAATGCCTGCGGATTTTGCAGAATGTTTTACATTGTATACATTTGTAGCAACAGAAGTACGTCTAGCTAAAATCCCATCAATAATTCCCTCTAAATAGCCAAAATCAGCATATTTACCTCTAATTGTTAAGACAGTTTCAAATGGTTCAATCATATCTCCATCCTTTAATGAATGAACAATAAGATTTTCTGGATGATCTGCAAAAGTTTGTAAAACCGCAATTGCTTCATCCGTGCCACATAATACTGCACTTTCTCTTTGGAAAAATTGCATTGTTACTTCAGTATCTGGCTTCTTTTTTCGAATGATTTCTCTAGTTTTTAAAAAATATACAGCTGAAAACCAGCCTTCTCCGATTCTCTCATCAAATTTAAATGTTTGGTTCGTTAATCGGCTTATTTTACCTTGTAATTTTAAATCTAATTCTTTTTCCATGAATCTTCACCTGCTGAAAAGTATCGTTCTTTTTTTTCTAGTATGGGTTAAAAAAACTTTAACATTCGTTACTTAATTTTTATCGAATTTTTAATTTATCACTCAGAACGAAACTCCTCTAATGATGTAATCAGTACATCACGAGGTTTGCTTCCATTTTGATTTGATACAATCCCATGATCAAACATTAGGTCAATTAATCTAGCTGCACGATTGTATCCAATTCGAAAACGTCTTTGTAACATTGAAACAGAAGCACCTTTTTGATGAATGACAAACTCCACTGCTTCTTCAAAAAGCTCATCATCAACATCCTGTGCATCCGCTTTTGCTACAAGTTCCTCTTGGTTAAATAAGTAATTCGGTTTTTGTTGGTCTTTAACAATCTCTACAACATGTTCGATTTCATCATCTGAAACATAAACGCCTTGTAATCGAATTGCTTGAGATTTTCCATTATCTAAGAATAACATATCTCCTCGTCCAAGTAACTTTTCAGCTCCGCCAATATCAATAATTGTTCTAGAATCTACTTGTGAAGATACTGTAAACGCAATACGTGTCGGTATATTTGATTTAATAATACCGGTAATGACATCAACTGAAGGTCTTTGAGTTGCAACTAATAAATGGATTCCGCATGCTCTCGCTTTTTGGGCAATACGACAAATATAAGTTTCAACATCCCCTGGAGATACCATCATTAAATCCGCTAATTCATCAATAATAATGACTAAGTATGGTAACTCATCATTATAAGCACCTTTTTTCTTCGCTAAATCATTGAATCGCTTAATATCTCTTGCCCCAGCATGAGCAAATAAATCATAACGGCGATCCATCTCATCACATGCCCACTTTAAAGCAGCAGTCGCGGCTCTAGCGTCAGTAATGACTGGCGAAATAAGATGTGGAATGTGATTGTACGGTGCAAGCTCAACCATCTTAGGATCGATTAAAATTAATTTCACTTCATGAGGTTTCGCTTTATATAAAATACTAACTAAAATTGAATTAATACATACACTCTTTCCAGATCCTGTTGCCCCGGCAATTAACCCGTGTGGCATTTTTGAAATATCTGCATAGACAGGCTCTCCACCTATATCCAGTCCAAGAGCAACTGTTAAAGGTGACTCGCTTTGCAAAAATTTATCCTGATTAACTAATTCTCTTAAGTAAACAGGCTTACTTTCTTTATTTGGTACTTCTATACCAATGGCACTTCGACCAGGAATCGGAGCTTCAATTCGAATATCTCTAGCTGCTAAGCTCAATTTAATATCATCTTGTAAGTTCGTTATTTTATTTACTTTCACACCAGGCTCGGGCTGAACTTCGAAACGAGTTACTGTTGGACCTTGAGTTGCAGCAATTACTCTAGCTCCTACATTAAAATTATGTAATGTTTCTTGTAGTAATTGCTTTTGATCTTCAACCCAATCCCCATCATTAAATTGTTCAATAGGTGGTTCAACCAATAAATCTAATTCTGGTAATTCATAAAGTACTGGTAGTTGTTCATCTAAACTTTGAGGTTCCTCAATCTGAACAATCTGATTTTTAGTCTCTATAGTTAAATTCGTTTCTGTTTTACTTTCTTCGGTTTCAAGGACTGGTTGATCTTGAATTCCTTCAGGAGTAAATTCATGAGTGATTGCTTCACTAACACTTGGTTGAACTTTCTCTAAAGATAAATTTTCACTTTGTTCAGATAAACTAGCATTCTCAATCATCTTTTCATTTTGTTTTGTCTCTACTTCTTCAGTTTCAAGAACTGGTTGATTTTGAATTTCTTTAGTAGTAAATTCATGAGTGATTGCTTCACTTGCACTTGGTTGAACTTTCTCTGAAGATAAAATTTCACTTTGTTCAGATAAACTAGCACTCTCAATCAACTGTTCATTTTGCTTTATCTCAACTTCTTCATTTACCTTTTCTACTGTTGCAGCAGATTCATTTTGTAATTCACGAAGTTGTCTCATTATATTTGCTTTTCTTGACGCCTCTACATCACTTCTAAGCATCATTACATTAAAAGGAAAATGGCGTTTTTTCTGACGTTTCTCGATTGGTTTAGGTTCGGATTCCTCGTTATTAGCTTCAATTTCCGTCTTTATCTGTTCATTAGAATTGGTAACAGAATGTTGATTAATTTCAACGGATTCTTCCACTTTAGATTCTACAGTTGAATTTTCATGCTGTACCGCTTCTTCCTTAATCTCTTTTAGATTCACATCTGACTCGTCTGTTAATTTTGACTCAACATCATTCTCTTCATTATTTTGAACGAGATCAAAACCTTTGTCTTCGTTTTCATCAAAATGGACCAAATTCTCAACTTTGTGTTCGTTCGAAGCATTTTGTTCAATGATTTCTTCCAAATTTAGATTAACAAGGGTATGGTCATCGTTTTTTCTGTCTTCTTTAATGGAGGCAGTATCCGACTCATGAATATTTACTTCATGCTTTGCTTCTTCAATCTCAGCTTCAGCTTCAGCTTCTGCTTCGATTTTAAGCGTTTCGAGCTGTACTTCTTCATCTTTCAATTCTACTGCTGTTTCAATTTGAAGGGCTTCATGCTGTGCAACTTCATTCGTCTTGTCATCTTCAGCTTCTAAATCTTCATAATTCTCTACAGCTCCAATTTCATGAGTTTCAAGTTGTACTTCTTCATCTTTTAATTCTACTGCTGTTTCAATTTGAACGGCAACATGCTGTACAACTTCATTCTTCTCTTCAACCTCAGCTTCTATATATTCATACTTCTCTTCAGCTTCAATTTTATGAGAATCAATGTCTACTTCTTCAACTTTCAACGCAAAATCTATTTCATTTACTTCAGCTTGTAAATCCTCATTTTCAACTTGATCAGCTGCAGTTTGAATTTCTTCTTTTTCTAGTAAATTTAACACTTCAATTTTTTCTTGATTTTGATTGCCGATACTTCCTTTTTCGAACGTGTTGCTTTCAACTTTTTCAAACGAATTTTCAAGTACATTATTAATTTGAGAAGCTTCAACTCTCATTTCTTCTTTAGTTGAAGAATTGTCAGAATCAGTAGCATTTTCTACCTTTATCGAAGGCTTTTGATAACCATAAATTGGTGAAATATATTCAGTTGGTCGAAATGGTGTTTTTCTTTTTGGACGAAATACAATATCGACCTTTTCTTCTTTTTCTACTTTTACTAGTTCTTCTTCACTTTTTGAGACTTGATTTTTTTCAATTCGACTAGATAAATTACTTTTATCGAATTGATTAATTTGAAAAGTATTTCTTACAAAGTTATTACTCTGGTTATATGTAGGTTTATATTCTTTATTTAAATTGTTTGGTGACTTATCCCAACTATCATTATTTTTTTCTTGTTTAAAAACTGGTTCGATTTTTGTTTCCTTTATCGGCTTTGGTGATGGTAATTCTTCATCTAATTCAATTGGAAATCTAAATTTTGGACGCTCATGTAAAACGTTTCTCTTTTTTTCGATAGAGTGTGATTGATATACTTTCTCCTCAACAGGCTTTTCTTCAAAACCTTCTTCAAACTCTTCTTCAATCTCATTAAGGCTATTCGCCTTAAAAAGGCTTTTTAACCATTTTTTCATTTTTCTCACTCTCTCTATTTCTTTTCATACCTTTTATTTTACCATGTGACATAATGACAAAAAACACATTATTATTACAAATTGCGCTAGTTCAATCATATTTCGATATCAAATATATAATTTAATCAAATTAATATTAAAATAATAATTCTTTTATTGAAAAACAAAAAAAATACTAGACCAATTAATGGCCTAGCATTTATACGAAATATATATTATTTATTATTTAGTTAAAAAAAGCTTTTCCCACTTCAGCATCAGCTTCTAGAACTAAGATTCCTTTTTCTTGTGGAGCGTCAGGTAGATCAAGTTCACGTGCAGAGCAAATCATACCGAATGAATCCACTCCACGTAGATTAGCATCCTTAATGACTAATCCTGATGGCATTACTGCACCAACTTTTGCAACAACAACCTTTTGTCCTTGTTCAACATTCGGTGCACCACAAACAATTTGTAATGTCTCTGTTCCAACGTCAACTTTGCAAATATTTAATTTATCAGCATTTGGATGTTTTTCTTTTTCGATTACATATCCAATAACGAATTTAGGTGAAAGGTCTAATACTAATGTATCTTTAAATCCTTCTTTTGCTAGTAATTCATTTACCGTATTAACAATGTGTTCAGTAATCGTAACGATACCATTTTCTTGAACATCTACATAAGTAGATGCCTCAAACACATTAATAGCAACTGTTTCATTCGTAACTGCACTATATACGCGTGCAATATTCCCTTTTCGTTCAGCTTTACGATCTTCTGATGGAATTTGTTTTAATGTAATTAATAGCGTATCGCCGATTCCTTCTTTGTTATAAAAAATATTCACTGATTTCTTCCTCTCTATTGCTTCTTTTGTTTCCCTAAAATAAAAACTGGCATTAGCTTCTCATTTTTGAAAGCAAATGACAATGATGTAATTGGTATTTTCCCACTTGCAAAGAAACTCATATTCATTTGCGCCATTATATCATAACCTATGTTATTTCGAATGTCAGCAAGGATTAGTACATCTCCATGAGGAATTCCTACTAATAATTCACCTATTACATTTGATTGAATTTCTTTTATAAAAGTACTGTTTAGTACTCTACTAGCATCGTATCCATCATTTGTACGTACAAAATAAAAAGTATTATCTGCAACAATATCTTCTTTTACTTGAACAGGCATTTTTCTTAGATTAAATACAGCAATAGAATGGAGTTGCTCTTTTGTATAACCTGACTTTGCTAATAATTTTTCATCGATAAGTTGATACGTTTTTTCTGAATCAATAGCATAGTAAATTCTAGTTTCTGCAGTATGCTCATCAGTTACAAATAAATTTCCTTCTTCTTTTTCTGTCGGAAACGATGTAGCTCGAATAACTGGTCGAATTTGTTCTTCAAGAAATACAGTTTCAGAGTGCATAGCAGAAAGTGCTTCTTTTATATAATAAATTAATTCATTAAATGCCTCTTCACCTTCAGCCTCATACTTTGCTACTGCACTATTTAAAGAGACACTCATCCCTTTATTACTTTCAATCCCTTCAATTCGAAGGTCTTCTTTTTCACGATCATAGATAAAACGCCAATCTTCATTCCCAAGGCGGTTTTCTATCATTTTTTTTAAGTCTAGTGTTGTTTTTTTAGCCAATTGTTTTACCTACCTTATTAGCCTCTTAATCCCTCAAGAAACTCTTCTACTTGTTCTTTTGTTTTACGATCCTTATTTACATAACGACCAATTTCATCACCATTATTAAACGCTACAAAGCTTGGTATGCCAAAGATATCTAGATTTTGGCATACCTCAATAAATTGGTCACGATCTACATAATAAAACGTAAAATCTTTATTTTCATCAATTATTTCTTGAAAAAACATATCTAAAAATCTGCAATCTGGGCACCAATCTGCTGAAAATTGGAAAACCACTTTTTCTCCTTGTTTCGCTTGTTCAAATTGTTCAACTGATGTAATTTTTTCCATTCTTTTTCCCTCGCTTAATTCATTTTCTTTTATTTTATCTTATTTTTATCGATATGCAAAAAGGATGCCTCTCAATTGTTTTCTTGTTTTCGTTTCTTGAATTCATATTGTCCAAATAGTAATTCACAAATATGTTCAAAGATTTCAGTCCTAGTAATTCGGCCATTTGTAAATACCCCTACTGCCCCTTCTTTACTACGTATATCTTTTTCATTTGTATATCGTTCCATTAATACTGAAAGCTCAGTTCCATTTCTTAGCTCATGTATAAATTCGCTAGGTAATAAAATTTTTGCTCCGCTTGCTAGTATTACTTCATTTTCATATACAAGTGCTCCCCAGTTACAGAGGAAGAGTCGATCACCCTCAATAATGACACCGCCTTCCAAACCAATGCCAATATCAGATTTCCCCTCATTTTTCGCATTAAGTGCTCGATTAATCGCACCTTCCATCGTTTCATGATCTGTCATCGGTTGGTTTGAAACATTTGATGGAACTTTTAGTCCCTCAACTTTAAACTCATTAAATACTTTTTGTACCGCTCCTACTTTTGTCGGGTTTAAAGAACCTATTGTTATTTTCATTGCTGTAACACCAATCCCTAGTCTAATGTTTTATTAAGATATTTAAATATATTTTTAATATACAATAAAAAAGATACTTTCAAAATGAAAGCATCTTCCTATACATAAATTAACGACATTATTCTATTTACTCGATCAATCATTGCCTCATTAAATACGTAAAATCCTCTTTTTAAAACATTTATCTTTGAACTACAAAAGTATCTATATATCGATAAATAGCATGAGCAACACCATTTTTATCATTTTTTAGAGTTGTCTCTTTACAAATTGCTTTGATATCTTCTTTTGCATTACCCATTGCAACACTATATCCTACTTTTTCGAACATCGATATATCATTATTACTATCTCCAATAGCCATAGCCTGATCTAGTGAACCATTCAATAAAAATACTAATTTTTCTAATGCCAATCCTTTTGATGCAAAACGACTCGTAATTTCGATATTATGCTCTGCTGAAGACACAACCATTAACTCTTTACATTTATTAAATCGATTTCTAGCTTCAGCTAATTTTTTTGTATCAAACGTACAAACTAAAATATTATTCACTTCTTCATTTCGTTGTAATATTTCATGATAATGATCAACTAAAACATACCCAAACTGATCGAATTGTCTTTCAGCAACATTAACTAGTTCTTTCATTTCTGTATCTAAATCGGCTCTTTTAAGGCTATTAATCTCATTTTGAAACCTCTCTCTTCTTTCTTTAAGAGCATAAATGCTTTTATCTGTAAAAATTTCAAAATAATAGTTACGTTCATCAAGCCACTTTAAAATCTGCTCAACATTAGTTTTTGAAATTGTTATTGATGAGATACATTCTCCGTTTTTAGAATGGATTGTTGCTCCGTTTGTTCCGATTACATATGGTGATAGCATAGATTCTTCACAAATTTTTTGAACGTCAAAATACGCTCGACCCGTTGAAATGACTATTTCAATTCCATTTTCTTCGGCGATTTTAATTGCATTAATATTTTCTTCACTAATTCCATTCTCATTATTTAATAATGTTCCATCTAAATCTATTGCAATGAAGCTCATTGATTATATCCCCTTTAATCCATTATGCTTTTCATTTAGTTTAATAGTGTTCAAAAATTGGATATTACTTAAAATTGCATGCTTAAGAAGGACAATAACAGTTCATTCATTACGTTGTTGTCCATTTAACATAAAAGAATAATCATTATATGGCCCGTCGTATTTAATTTGCTTGAATCCATTTGATTTCTTCTAATTTTGCATGCTCCTTCCATTCTTCTGGAAATGAATGATCACACACGATTACATCAACTTTTACAAGAGAACAAACTTTACAAAATGTATCTACACCAATTTTTGAGTAATCTGTTAATAAAATCACTTGCTTGGATACTTCCACCATTTTTCGAGATACTAAAGTTTCGTGTAAATGATAATTGCTAACACCATTTTGAGATGAAACACCACCCGCTGAAATAAATGCCTTATCAATATTAAATTGACTTAGTAATTGTTCTGTAATACTTCCACTTATTGACTGTTGCTTTGGATCAACAATCCCACCAAGTAATAATATTTGTCCGGTAAACTTATTTTGATTTAATGACTCTGTTAACAAGGAAGATACCGGTAAAGAATTAGTCAATATCGTAATGTCTTTTTTATTTTCAATACATTGAGCAAATTCAAGCATTGTTGTGCCAACATCAATTGCAATTACATCCCCATTTGAAATTAGATCTATAGCTTTTTTACCAATTTTTACTTTTGCTTCCTTATTGACAGTCGTTCGCTGCGTAAAAGGGGGTTCTTCATTTTGATAAACTGTTTTTATTGCTCCACCATACACCTTTTTTAACAGACCCTTTTCCTCTAATATCATTAAATCTCGACGAATCGTTTCTTCTGACACATTAAATTGTTCAACTAATTCGACAACTTTAACTTTTCCTTTTTTATTAAGTTCTTTTAAAATCTCGTTTTTTCTTTCCTCAGGTAAAACAGACATTTTAATCCTCCAGAAACTTTAGTAATTTATAAAATAACGCATTCTTCCTTTGGTACGATAATGTTAACATGTGCACCTTGCTGGAACATTTCTCCTCGGTGGTTAAGATTATCTACTAGAAATGAAGATTCTTCGGTTTCAACTTCGTATCTTAATACATTACCAGTCATAGTAACATCTGTAATAATCCCTTTAATTCCCCAGTTTCGTTGTAAATCCATACTGTCACCATCTAATGCTACTAACTTTAATACTTCAGGTCGTATAGCTACATCATTACCAACTAATTCATTACTACGAACAAGTTTATTGAAAACGTCCATCTCATAAACATTATAATTTCCGATGAATTTTGCTACGAACTTATTCACTGGTGTTGTATAGATTTCTGAAGGCGTACCTGCTTGTACTACATCTCCATTATTCATCACAAAAATCCGATCGGACATTGTCATTGCTTCTTCTTGATCATGTGTAACAAAAATAGTTGTAATGTCTAATTCTTGCTGTATTCTTTTTAGTTCTTTTTGTAAGCTTTTTCTTATTTTTGCATCTAAGGCACTTAACGGTTCATCCAATAGTAGTACTTTTGGTTCCATGACTAGTGCTCGAGCTAAAGCAACTCTTTGTTGTTGTCCTCCTGATAATTGGTGAGGGTATGATTCTTCTTTACCAATTAAATCAACTAGTTCAATCATCTTTTTTACTTTCGCATGAATATTTTTAGCTTTTTTCATTTTTAGACCATAGGCAATATTTTCAAATACTGTCATATTTGGAAAAAGTGCGTAAGACTGAAATACCATACCTACTTCACGTTGGCGTGGAGGTAAATTAGTTATGTTTTTTCCATCAATTAATATATTTCCTACCTCGACGTCTTCAAGTCCAGCAATAGAACGTAATAAAGTACTTTTCCCGCATCCGCTTTGACCTAGAAGCGTTACGAATTCACCTTTATTAAATTTTAAGGAAATATTATTTAAAACGACTTGATTTTGATATTTTTTAGTCACTTGATCAATATTTACATAACTCATTTAACTTCACCTTCTATTGCTGTATTTTTTAAATGACTTTGTTTTTTTAAAATAGACCACCTTTTATTTAACACAACAGGAGTTTTTTTAGTTCTAAACGAGAGTTTTAAGACAGTTCCGGTTAAGAGCATAATCACCAAATAATAAGTAATAACGATGGCACTTGTTAAATGTCCACTGCTATTTAATTTATCGACAAGATATATTTGCAGTGTCTCAAATCTTCCTCCTACTAGTAAATTAGCAAAAGCAAATTCACTAAATAAAAGAGCCACAGATAATAAACTTGAAACTAATATTCCAGATAATATATTAGGAAGTACAACAGTTCGAAATGCTTGAAATTTAGTTGCACCAAGTAATTCTGCTGCATCTACAAGTTGAATGGCATTTAATGTTCTAAGACTATTACGGATACCTTGATACATAAATGGCAGAATCGTTACAAAGTAAGCTCCGACTAATATCCATGGAGTACCTGCAATTTGGAATGGGCCATCAGAATATAGCTTGATTAACCCAACAGCTCCTACAATAGGTGGAATTCCATATGGAAGCATCGCAATCGCTTGGAGAATTCCTTCGAATTTACTAAAATATACCGTTATGATAAAGATTGTTGGGAGCATGATTGAAACACTAAGAAAGACAGTTATGACAATTAAAAATAATGTTCGTTGAAAAGCATCAAAAAATCGTCCATCTTGAAATAATTCAATATACCAATTTAATGTATAACTTTCAGGTAAGATTGTATGATCCCATTTATGTGCAATTGAAAATAAAAATGTACCGACTAATGGAATTAATAAATAGATTACAAGTAATCCTACAATCACTTTAAAAAACGTCGATGAAAATTTCATCGTAAATCCCTCCTAATGCGACGCATCATTCTTTCATTAACCCACATCGCTCCAATCATAGTTGCTGCTAGGAGGACTCCTAGTGCACTACCTAATTGTGGTTTTAATGTAACATCACTTGCGACAAGTGAGGCAATTTGCAATGACAATAAATTATAATTGCTACCAACTAATGCGTAGGCCGTTGCATAAGCCCCCATAGCGTTCGCAAATAAAATACTAAAAGTCCCTACTATACTTGGTAAAAGCACTGGAATTCCGATTCTTAGCCAAAATGATCTAGTTGATCCTCCTAATAAAGCAGACGCTTCTTTCCATTGTTGTTTTATTCCTTGAAACGAAGGATAAATCAACAATATCGCTAGAGGAATTTGGAAATAAATATAGACAAGGATCAGTCCGGTCCATGAATATAAATTAAAATTAGAAAATAAATCCCAGCCGAGTTTTGCAAAAAGCAAAGTAAACAATCCGTTGTTTCCAAGTAAAATAATATAAGAGAAAGAAAGAGGGACTCCTTCAAAATTTGAAGTCATATTAGCAATCATTAATAGACGATTTTGTATTTTGCGTGAAAACTTTGTAAAAGAATAAGCCATGACAACAGCTATTAGGATCGAAAAAACTGCCGAAATAATAGAAATGACGATACTATTTTTAATAGCTTGTAAGTAAAACTTACTTTTAAATATCGTTATATATTGATTAATAGTAAGATGCTTTCCATCATCAGCATAAAAGCCATTCTTAATCATTGCCATCAATGGCCCTATTTCAAAACCAATTACAAACAATACAAATGGCAATAAAAGAGCTAATAAGTAAATCTTATGTTTTTTTATTTTTTGCAAAAATTCTCGCTCCCTTAAATTCTTTAAACATTAGAGAATCGGTGACTAAACCAATTCTCTTTCCCTTAAAATCTTCATTTCAATAAACTTCATGTATTTCCTTATATCCGGGTAATCGATAAGAAATCATCTTATTTGATGGCTCGATATTTAAGAGTTCACAAACAAGAGGTGCAAAAGCCAACTGAGGAATTACTTGATCGTAAACACCAGGCTCAACTTTTGGACTGATGATAAACAATGGTACATCACGTTCACCTGCTGTTATTCCACCATGATTTCCAGTTTCACTCATTCCATGATCAGATGTTATTATTATGTGATAACCTTCTGACATCCAAATTGGAAGAAGTTGCGCTAACAAGCTACCTATTTTTAAAATTTGTTCACGATATTCTTTCGATTCCGAACCATATTTTTCTCCTTTAACATCTACACCTAAAGGGTGTATGTACAAAAAGTTGGGATCATATTTTCTACGTAAAGTTTCTGCATCCGCAAAAACGTGACAATCTGGATAGTCATCATCCCAATAGAATTTCCCATATTGAATCGCTTTAGAGATATCATCTTGTTCTCGATCTTCAATAAAATTAAATGGTGCTCGATTATATAACTCACTTACCCAGTAATAAGATACCGCTCCGTTTCTCAATCCATTTTCCTTTGTAAGTTGAAAAATACTTTTTTCATTAGATAAACGTACTGCTTGATTCGATGTAATTCCATTTACAGATGATGGTGTTCCAGTCAATAACACTTCATATAAAGGACGAGAAAGACTAGGAAGCTCCGATTTCATTTTATATAGTGATGCTTGATTTAATTCAACTAAATGTTGAAGATATCCAAGAGCTTCACAAGCTTTGTCATATCTCATACCATCAACAACAATAGCGATAACTTTATTTGACATTTACTAACACCTCTTCTTGCCAGATTTGTGGTAAAGTTTTTGCAGTATTTTCCCAAGCTTTAAAATCTCTAATCGGTTTTGCATTTTTGTACTGCTCTTTTGGAATCATTTTTTCAGCTACATCTTTTGGAAGTACTACGTCACGAATAGGACGAGCAAATCCTTTTGCTAAATTTATTTGTCCTTCATCGCTTAAAATATATTCTCTTGTAGCCATAGCTGCATAAGGATGTTTAGCATATTTATTAATAATAGTTGAGTATCCACTAACCACTGATCCATCACTAGGTATAGATACGTCAAATTGTTTGCGGTTTATAGCTTCAGCATACCCAAGCCCGTTAAAGTCCCAAACAAGCGCTACTTCAACCTCTCCTTTTTCAATGTTTGCTGGCTTAGCATCTGTTAAGCTTAAACGACCTTGCTTTGCTAGCTTTTTAAAAAAGTCGATTCCTGGTTGGATATTTTTTTCATCCCCGCCATATGCAATAGCTGCAGCAAGTACAGCCATTTGGTTCTGAGTGCCACGTTGAACATCTCCAACTGTTACTTTATATTTTCCCTTTAAAATATCGTCCCAAGATTTAGGAGGTGTTTTTACTAATTCCTTATTTGTCATAAAAGAAATAGTTCCTTGATATCCAACTACCCAGTCTCCATTATCATCCTTTGCCCAATCAGGAATCTCGTCCCAGTAAGATGTTTTGTAAGGAATTGTTAAATTCTTTTGTTCTGCGATTGGACCAAAAGACATTCCAACATCCCCAATATCCGCTGTAGCATTTTCTTTTTCAGATTCCATTTTTGCAATCTCTTCTGCACTAGATAAATCCGTATCAATATGTTTTAAATTATAATTTTCATTAACTTCATTCCAAGTTTCACCCCAGTTAGCCCATGAATCAGGCATACCAACACTATTAATTTCACCTTCTTTTTTTGCTTTTGCTTCAATTTCATTAAGAGTTAATGAATTTGGATTTAATACTGCTTTACTTTTCGAATCCACAGCTTTTCCGCATGCTGTTAGTCCTAGAACTGTCATACCTATAACGACAACTTGCACTGCCTTGTAACTTTTCTTCTTAAATTCAGTTTTCATTTTAAATCTCCTCACATCAATGTGGTTTATTTAACGTTTATTACTGTTTATTACGTTTTTATCATAAAACAACATCGTAAAACCCACATTAACTGCATGTTAAGAATTTATTAATAACATTAATGTAAAGAAGAGTTAAGGTTCTAGGGGATTGATAAGAAAAGATGTGAGTGTAGGGGTTGGGAAAGGCAGGTAAGATTTTTCAAAAAAAAAAGAAGCCTCTTTTTAAGGCTTCTTTCTTACTTTCTTAATAATTACGTAATGTTTCAACAGTCGTTTTATCAGTCGCTTTAACTAGCTTAACAAGTAATTCCTTTGCAGCTAAATAATCATCAACATGAATAATTGACGCCGCAGTGTGAATATAACGAGAGCATATACCAATTACAGCAGATGGTACGCCATCGTTTGAAACATGTACTCGTCCAGCATCTGTTCCACCTTGTGAAACAAAATATTGGTAAGGAATTTTATTCGTTTCTGCAGTATCTAAAATAAATTCACGGATTCCTTTATGAGTAACCATCGTGCGGTCTAAAATTCGTAATAAAACACCTTTACCTAATTGACCGAACTCGGATTTCGATCCTGACATATCATTAGCTGGGCTTGCATCTAATGCGTAAAAGATATCCGGTTTAATCATATTTGCAGCTGTTTGTGCCCCTCTTAGTCCAACTTCTTCTTGTACAGTAGCACCTGAATATAAAATATTTGGTAATGTTTCGTTTTGAACTTCTTTTAATAATTCAATCGCAAGTCCACAACCGTAACGGTTATCCCAAGCTTTTGCCATGATTTTTTTCTCATTAGCCATAGGAGTGAACGGACATACCGGTACAATTTGTTGACCAGGACGAATGCCAATTTTTAGTGCATCTTCTTTGTTATCTGCACCAATATCGATTAGCATATTTTTCATATCCATTGGTCTAGCTCTTAACTCATCGCTTAATAAATGCGGTGGAATTGAACCAATAACTCCAATAACAGGTCCTTGATCTGTCATTACTTGAACTCTTTGAGCAAGTAATACTTGGTTCCACCAGCCACCTAGTGGTTGAAATCTTAGCATTCCGTTTTCTGTAATTTGAGTAACCATGAAACCAACTTCATCCATATGACCTGCCACCATTACAGTAGGTCCATCTTCAGTTCCACGTTTAACTCCAAAAATACTTCCTAAACGATCTTGCACAATCTCATTTGTATATTTTTCAAGTTCTTTTCTCATGAAGTGACGAACTTCATGCTCAAATCCTGGTGCACCTTGTAATTCTGTTAAAAATTTAAAAAGCTGTAGAGTGTCTTGATTCATAATTAAAGTTCCTCTCTGTACAAATCGTATCTTCTTTTTTTATTTTATCTAAAAATAACACATAATACCAATGCTAACCGTTGAAATGTTGCCCCGGTTTGACTAAGATAAGTAGTAGAATATTTTTTCAAGCGCATAATACATAAATAGAGGTGGTACAAATGAAACTTAAACGCGTCTTAATTGGCTTAGGTCTAGGTGTTGCTGGTGGACTATATTTACAAAAAAAATTATCTTCACAATATATTCCAGCAGAAAAAGCATTAAAAACAATTAAACCGGTATTTCTTTCATATGGTAATGTAACTGGAACTTGGATTCATTCAGAACCAAAGTGGGCAGATTTACCTGATTATGAAGGTGATGTTTATGAAGGTGGTTTCACAGTAGTAGAATCAGATAATGATACTACAAGCTATTCATTCATTATTAATGCTGTAAATGGTGAGCTAATTTCTGCTCAAATTGTTTAACAACAATAGCCAAATTATTTGGAGCGTTCGATCGACTGTAATACTTGTCCTTCTGCGCTCCATTTTATTGCTCTAAATACATCGTCATGATAGAACGTAAACCAAGATTTTTTTTGCAAACCAAAATTAACCCATTTTTCTTTTGCATAAATAGATGTCATTGGGTAATCATCATATGCCATAACCCATAATGGTGACTGATGTGCATGAGTAGGCATTAAATCCCCCATATGCAATAATAGCTCATCTTCCGTTTCTATTTTTATAATACTGTGCCCATCGCTATGTCCACCTGTATGAATAATTGTTATTTCATCTGTTAAAGAATATTCTTTTTCAAATGCAATTACTTGGTCCTGAATTGCTTCCCAATTTTCTTTCCAATATGTATTACTTGAACGAATATTCGGATTTCTCATTTCATCCCATTCAATTTGAGATGTAATAATTTTTGCATTCGAAAATACAGATTTGAATTCACCATTTTCTAATTTAGTTAATCCACTTGCATGATCAAAATGCAAATGTGTCATAATGACATAATCAATATCGTCTAGTTTTAATCCGTGCTTCGCTAATGATTCTTCTAACGCTGAATCCTCGGTAACGCCAAAATTTCTTTTCTGCTTCTCATTTAATTTATTAACACCGATGCCACTATCAATGATCATGTTTAAACCATTTGTTTGAATAAATACCGGGTCAGTACGTAAAGGAATTTGGTTTTTCTCATTAACAATATATTTTTTTGACCAAAGCGCCTTTGGAACAACTCCAAACATTGCTCCACCATCTAAATGGGTATTTCCTCCAGTAAGCCACTGAATTGTACAAGTTCCAATTTTCAACTGTTCCATACTTATCCCCCTTCTTTTTTACTCGACTTAAATATTATACCACTTTTACGAATTTACTGAATATTTAAGAGCAGGAATAGGCAAAAGAAAGGGAACAGTAGTGAATATGAAATGAAAATTCGTTTTAGATTGCCTAAAAATAAACAATCATATTAAATTTCCGTGTGTTGTAGCAAAATAAAAAAGACTACCCTGGAAATATATCACGATAGTCTTTTGATTAAATTAGTTTCTATAAGCAGCTTCAACTCGGTAAATACGGTTACCTTTTGAAGAAAACTTTTCTTCATATTCAGTCATAATATTTCCTTCAAAATCACTATTATGAAGATCTAAACTTAAGAAATGCATTGTCATTCCGTAGTTTGCCATACTCATGATTGAAAACTCGAATAAATCTTGATTATCTGTTTTAAAATGAATTTCCCCATCATTTTTCAAGATTTGTTGATACATATTTAAAAATGTTTTATATGTTAATCGACGTTTTTCATGTCGAACCTTTGGCCATGGATCAGAAAAGTTTAAATATACTCGATCTATTTCTCCGTCTTCAAAGAAATCCGTTAATTTTTGAGCATCTACATTTAAAAGCTTTAAGTTTGGAACTTCAGCTTCAATTAATTTATCTAATGCATCAGAAATTACACTTGTATATTTCTCAATGCCGATATAGTTAATATGAGGATTGGCTTGAGCCATACCGACCATAAAACGACCTCTACCCGTACCGACTTCGATATGAATTGGTTGATCATTTTGGAAAACTTCTTTCCATTTCCCTTTTTGCTCTGACGGATTTGGAATTACATATTGAACATTTTGTTTAACTTGATCTGCCGCACCTGGCTTATGTCTTAATCTCATAAGATTTTACTCCCTCTCGATTTTGCAATTTATATTTACTCAAAGAAAAAACCAAGCACGATGGCACTCGGTTATTCACGTATAGTATAAAATCATTTCTTGTAACACAAACTATTTCAAGTGTACTTAATAAAAAAAGGATGTGAATTTATGCCTTTAAATCATGAACATCAATTAACAATTTTACGAGATATACTAATGAATCACCAATCTGACTGTTGTGGAACTGTATCAGAATGTGAGCAATTAGAAAGACTTGTTCAATCCTTATTAACAAACGACCAAATAACAGATGATGTAAAAAGCATGTTAAATGACGTTTATTATTATAGTCAGTCTGGAAAGTATTCTGCGGATTTAGATCAGCACATTACAAGCCACCAAAATCAACTCTCTCAATGGGTGACTGATTTCAATACTTATTCTTAATCTATATGACAATTTCCGAGGAAATTTTTATTTAAGCTAATATCTTCTCTAGCAGGCTCTTCATTTTTTGAGTCTGCTTTTCATTTTCACGAAGAGTATACCATTTAATCCAAATGATTGTTTGAGCGACTACATACCAAGTCATTCGGTTTAATAGGTCTTCAGTAAATTTTATTCCATAATTTCGAAGCCATTTGTCCCAATCGTTCTGTTCTACATAAGTGAATAAAAACATGCCCAAATCAAATGCTTTATCAGCAATGATTGCCTCATCCCAATCGATTAAATATAAATTATTCGACTCTGTAAGCAACCAATTATGATGATTTAAATCACTATGACAAACGACTAAATCCTCTGGATCAAAAGATGGCATATTTTCCTCTAAATATTCGATGCCTTTTACAATTATCTGGCTTTGGGTAAATTCTTCAGTAAGATTGCCTACAATTGTTTGCAGTAATTCCTGAGGTTCTAATGGATTAATCCCTAGCTTCGTTAACATATACAACAATTCTTTGGAAGAATGGAGACGATATAAAAATTGCGCAACCCCTTTCGCAGAGAGCTCATAGGGTTCTAAACTACGTGCTATCACCCACTCTTGTGCAGTAAGTACATCACCATTTTCTAGTCTTCTAGTCCAAACTAATTTTGGAACAAAGCCAGCTGCTGATAAAACTGCCAAAAAAGGAGAAGAATTTCGTTTTAGAAATAATCTCTTATCATTATTTTCTGCTATATACGCTTCACCAGTAAATCCACCGGCTGGCGAGATTGTCCATTCTTTTCCGAGTATTTCTTGTATATGATTATCCATTGTTCTTCCGTTCCTTGTTGTTATATATGTTTGTATTTAAAATTATTTTATTACAAAAAGAAAGATAGCCTATTACAATCAGCTGTAATAAGCCATCTTTTACAAGTTTACATTGTTTAATTAGAATCTGCAAGTAGTTGCTAGTATTTTACTAATACAACAGTCGAAAGTGATGGCATTGGTAATTTATTACAATCCACTTTCATCCCTTTATTAACATAATGATTATGACCATCCCATATAAATTCCCAATTGTCTTCTTCATTTCCTAAATCAATATAAATATCAGTTAGACCATTATGAAATAACACCATTATTTCTTTAACTTGGTCGATTTCTTCTAATCCGCTAATTCGGTACCCAATCAGATCTCGATGAATATTGACTGGCGTTACATACTTTTCTATTTCTTCTTTTAAAGAAAAACGGAAACTATTAAAGCGCTTTCGAATTGCTATAAATTCTTTAACAATTTCAATCGATGAAGCTTCACGTTCTGCTCTTGCCCAATCAATGCTATTTATTGTGTCGCCTGAATTATAACTGTTTTCGATCCCCTTTTTTGTTCGAAAAAACTCCTGGCCACTATGCAGAAACGGTACACCAAACGAAAATAATACAATACTTGTTCCAAGTAAATGCCTTTTCTTTAGAATTTCTTCATTTTCTTTCTGATTGGAAAGCTTTAATCTGTCCCACATAGTGTGATTATCATGTGATTCAACATAATTTATCGATTGATATGGCTCTTTAAATAAATTTACTTGTTTATTAATCCCAACGCTACCTAAAAGTAAATCGGACAAGTAATCATTATGAATATTATTGCCTTGTATAAACCCTATTTCTTGAAATGAAAAAGTACTTCCTTTTATTCCATCGCGAAATTTGTCATTAAAAAACCCAACCATTGATAGTTGATGACTTTGGTTTATTGTTGCTTTTCGAGAAGATGGATTTAATGATGTATTTAAATCCCAACCTTCTCCAAAAATGATTATTTCTGGTTTTAAGATTGTCAGTTCTGTTACAATTTCATTCATTGTATCCGTATCCAATATTCCCATTAAATCAAACCTAAACCCATCGATGTCATATTCTTTAGTCCAATATTTTATTGATTGCAGAATAAATCGTCTAGCCATCAATCTTTCAGATGCAAAGTCATTCCCTACTCCTGTTCCATTCGATGGTAAACCACGTTCATCTTGTCTGAAATAATATCCTGGTACAATTTTTTCGAATTGGCTAGTTTGTAATTCAAAAACATGATTGTAAACAACATCCATAATAATCCGTAAACCATGTTCATGATAAACTGAAATAAGTTTCTTTAATTCATTTATTCTTTCAATTGGTTCATTTGGTTTTAAACTATAACTACCTTCTGGTGCATTGAAATTCAATGGATTGTAGCCCCAATTATAGCTCTGGAAAGGGTTATTTTCATCTATTCCTTCAAAATCAAAAAATGGTAATAATTCAATATGTGTAACTCCTAGCTTGCATATATAATCCAAACCTGTTGAAAAATCATTGTACATCGTATCTTTTTCATGAAATCCTTGAAATGATCCCTTTTTTTGAATCCCGCTTAGTGGATGTGAAGTAAAATCTCGAATACTGACTTCATAAATAATACAATCCGTATACTTACTTGGTGGTGTACTATTTACCTTACTAACTTTGCTACTCTTCGATAAATCAATTACTACACTATGTTTACCATTTATAGTAACTGCTTTTGCATAAGGATCGACTGCTTCTCGCCAAATCAGATTCACACATACTAAAAAATTATAAACTAAACCGTCACAATCACGGTCGATTACTGCTTTCCATGTCCCTTTTTCTTCTCGTTCCATAGATATTTCAGTAAACTTTTCTTCTTCACCGTATTCTTGATAAATTCTTAACTTAACCTTAGAAGCAGTAGGTGCCCATATTTTAAATTGTGTAGATTTACTTGTGTAAACCGCACCTAAATCCTCTCCATCATAGGCATATTTTTCATCAAAGTCCTTCGAACGAATAACTCCACCTACTTGTAAATCTGTGCGAATACCAAATTCATCTTCAATCTCATACTTTTTTTCTAACAACAGGACTTCAGTAGTCAAAACAGTATATTTAAAAAATCTATCAAACTCTATTCGAGATACGACAGGAAGCCTAGTTTTCCGACCATCCTCTTCAATTAGTTCAAAATATGACTGCACTGTATGTTTGTTCGATTTGGGAATAATCATTGTTATTTCTTGAAATCCATCTATATAAGCTTCAAAAGCCCTTTTAATATGAAACAACGCTATTCACCATCCAGACTATAAATTTAAAACTTTTACATAAAAACTACGCATTTTCGTAATTTATTAAAACGATATGATTAGTATATTCACAAAGAGTTAAAATGGATTCAAAACAAAAAGGTTGTTACCATTCCGCTTTCATGCTTCTTTTTGAAAATATTCGTTAGTTTCTTCAAATATTTCTTATATTTCATTAATTTGTTCAAGATTTTAAATAATATTTTTTACTTTAATGTAATGGATTCAGCAATATGGTAACTTGGTTTTTGAGAAGGTTGAATCTTATATAAAATAACTTCATTCACTTTGAAATTTAAAGGCTCTTCTTCCCAGTTAAGTGGGATTTCAAATTCTTTATCGAACCTATCATTATATTTTTTTGCGATTGTAATATGCGGATTATATGGTCGTTTATCAATTGAAAAACCGCTTTCTTCACATATCTTACAAATTCTATTTTGTAACTCCAATAATTCAACACTATTCTCTAAACCAAACCACCATACACGTGGCTGTACTGTACTCCCAAAAATACCTAACTGATGAATCGACAAATCAAAACTTTTAAAATCGTTAAGCTCTTTTTGTAGTTGATCCATAAGCTCTACACTTTTTGTATATGTAACTGGACCTAAAAATGATAAAGTAATATGAAAATCATCTTTAAAAGTCCATTTCTTTAAAGGCAATTTTGTATACCATCTTTTTGAATAATCATCTAATATTTCTTTTATTTGTATTGGCAAAGGAACAGCAAGAAAATAATGTTCACTCAAATTACGCAATCTCCTTTTTATCTTTTATGTTAGAATCCTTTTTTAAGTATTGCATGATTCCAACTGCAACTATACTAAGAGAACCAAATAAAATATAAATTGCTTTAATTGAAAATGCCTCTGATATAAATCCACTTATGAAAGTACAGAACCATTCTCCCATCCCTAAGCCTAGACCTGAATAAATTGTAACAGCCGTTGCTTTTAAAGAATCCGGTGCTTGATCTCTTACAAACTGGAGAGCTGCTGGAATAAATAATCCAACCGATAGTCCTTGTGTAAGACAAGATAAAAAAAGAATCGAAATCGGAGGATTTGTAAAATAAAAATACCATCTTAAAGCCGATACTAAAGCGGTTGCAATTAATATATTATATATCCCAAAACGATTAATTAATCTCTTAGCTACTTGCAAAAATGGTGCTTCACTACCTGCAGAAATTAGAAACGCAATACCAACACCTGTTAATGTTCCACCTAAAGATTGAATATATAAACCGAAGTAAGTATTATTTGCACTAATTGGTCCAAAAACTAAAAAGGCACAAATTAAAAATAATAAAAATCTTTTATTAGATAGCAAAATCGGGATTCCTTTTAGTATTGGCTCCCTTTTGCTTATTGTCGTAGCGTTAGGAACAAAAATTGATATACCTAAGCCGACTAGAATACAAAAAGCAAATACGAAAAATATAATGACTAAACCGAAAACTTCAGCTAATCTTCCCGAAACTAATACAGCAAATGCAAAACCAATTGAGCCATATAATCGAATAGCTCCGTAATTCCCACCGATTTTTTGGACATAATTCAGTGCAATACTATCTGAAAGAGGAATTAAAGCACTTTGTGTCATCGATAACATGATGACAACAAATAAAAGCATGCCATACGAAGTGATTGTAGAATAGAAAAGTGCAATTACAATTGTGGAGATTTGCGCTATAAGCAACATTTTTTTAGGATTAAGCGTCATGTCGCTAACCATTCCCCATAGAGGCTGCGAAAAAATAGCAACGATTGGCGTTAAAGACATTAATATTCCAATTTGTGAAGTTGATAAATCCAACACATTTTTAAAGTAAGAAGAAAGTAAAGGTCCTAGCGATCCTATTGCAAAAAATAAACAAAAATAATAGCTAAAAATAAGTAAGATGCTATTTTTACGTGCTTGTAATGTGTTCAAAATTATTCTCAACTCCTAAAAAATACATAAAAAAGGGGAGGAAATTCTCTCCCCTTACTGACGAAAAACGCTCGCTTTAACCTTATTGTCTCAAAAAATCGAGTCGTTTAATCAGTCTAAAACTATATTACTTAACTAATTCAGCAATCGACTGTGCATAAATTGCAATTGCCTTTAATAAATCATCAATTTCAGCATATTCGTCTTTTTGGTGAGCTACTTCTGGTTTTCCTAAGAATAATGGTCCAAAAGCTACACCTGCACTTAATGAACGAGCGTATGTGCCACCACCGATTGTTAACAATGTTGCTTCCTCACCCGTTTGCTCTTCATATACTTTTTGTAAAGTTTGAATTAATGGGTGATCTTGTGGAACATGGTGAGGCTTAGAATTTTTAATTTCATTATATTCAAAGCTATATTTACTTCCACGTTCAGTAAGTGTTGAAATAACAAAGTCAATATCAGTTGTCACTGGATAACGTAAAGTTAAGCCGAATGAACCACCATTATTTTCTTCGTATTGCATAATTCCTAAATTAATTGTTAAATCTCCAGTAATATCATCATTAAACGCAACGCCCAAGTTTTTACCACGAGAGTCACCTTTGAAGTTTTCAACGATAAATTTTAAGAATCTATCTGCATTAACATTAAATTCAAATTGATTTAAGAAGCTTGCTAATGCAATACCTGCATTCTTACCTTTATCAGGTTCCATTCCATGTACAGAAACGCCTTCTACTTCTAAAACTTGGTGTCCATTTTCTTCAGTAACTTGAGCTTTACAACCTAATTCACTAATATGTTTTGTAAATGCTTCTTGATCAAATTTTGGTCCTGTAACGATCGCTTTTGCATAATCAGGTACCATATTTACTCTTCTACCTGAAGAGAATGAAACTAATTTACATTCACTCTCGTTATCTTCATTTAACTGCATTTGTTTGAAATTAATATCTAATATTCCCTTTTCAGCGTAAATAATCGGGAAATCTGCATCAGGTGCAAAGCCCATTGTTGGCATTTCTTCTTTTTCAAAGTAGTGATCAACACAACGCCATTGGCTTTCTTCATCTGTTCCAAGAATCATGCGTACACGTTTATTAATTGGTAAACCTAACTCTTTAACAATCTTCATTGCATAATAAGCTGCCATTGTAGGACCCTTATCATCAATTGCACCTCGTGCATAAATATTTCCATCTTTAATAATTGCATCAAATGGATCATGAGACCAGCCATCGCCAGCAGGTACAACATCTAAGTGACAAAGAATTCCTACTAGTTCTTCGCCGCTTCCCATTTCTAAGTGGCCAGCATATCCATCAACATTTTTTGGAATAAACCCGTCTTTTTCACCTAAATTTAACATGTATGTAAGTGCTTCATTAATACCTTTACCCATTGGTGCTTCTTTTGAAATTGACGCTTCATCATAAACGCTTTCAATATTAAGAAGTTCAATCGTTTGCTTTAAATAATCTTCCTTACGTTTTAAAACTTCTTCCATCCAATTAATTTGTGTCATAGAAATACCTCCTTTAATATAAATAGTTTATCACCTTTTAAAATTTAAACATAATTTATTCATAAATGGAACGAAAAAAGAAGGAATATGACACTCTTTGTAGAATATATTACCTTAAACTTGCAAAACGATTACGTTTGCGCAAATTTTCATTAAATTTTTGTATTATTTTCATAAATTTCGTTATGAAACTACTGAAAAAGAGTAAAATGAAAATATAAGCTTAACTAGTAAAATACTTAACTAACCTGTTATGAAACAATGCGGTAGGTAAAGGAGTGGTTTTTTGAATTCTGGAACTTCTCGAATGCTGACTCGAATTAAAGCCATTTACATGTATATTAGTGAAAATGGCACCGTTTCTACAAAAGACCTAGTGGAGGAGTTTGGTATTACACCTAGAACAATCCAACGAGATTTAAACATTTTAGAGTTTAATAATCTAGTTTATAGTCCAAGTAGGGGAAAATGGGCCGTAACAGGGAAAAAAGTAAAAGCTTCTTCGTAAAAAAAGAAAAACAAAAACCTATGATTGTCTTGTCTGACGTCTAATCTAGGGTTTTTGTTTTTCTTTTGGCTCTCTATTAAGAATATATTAGTGATATCCGATTAAACTTTATGTTTACATTCATCTTAACCTATTTATAAGTACACTTTATTTCTCTTCGTTAACCGACTTTAAAAGGTCAATCTCTTCATCAGTCAATTCTCGATATTCACCTAGCTCTAAATCTTCATCTAACTTTAAAGGACCCATCTCAAGTCTTTTTAAGTAAGTAACTTTCTTTCCTACTGCTTCAAACATTCTTTTAACTTGATGGAATTTACCTTCCATAATAACTAATTCGATCTCAGATTCTTCTCCGGATTTAAGAATTGTTAAATAACCAGGTTTTGTTAAATAACCATCCTCTAGTGTTACACCTTTTTCAAATGCTTTAATGTCAGCTTCAGTTACTACTCCATCAATCGTTGCATAATACTTCTTTGGTACGTGTTTTTTAGGAGAAAGTAATTGATGTGCTAAATGACCATCATTCGTTATTAATAACAATCCTTCAGTATCTTTATCTAAACGTCCAACTGGAAATGGCTCGAAAATGATTTCTTCATATTCTAATAATCCGATGACAGTTTCATGCTCAGAATCTTCTGTAGCAGATATAACACCTGGTGGTTTGTTCATCATTAAATAAACAAACTCTTTATACTCTACTACTTCACCATTTACCGTTACAACTTGCTGTTCAATATCAACATGCTCTTTTGGGCTTTTTACAATATTATCTCCAACTTTTACAACACCTTGTTTTAGTAGAGACTTTACTTCTTTCCTACTGCCATATCCCATATTGGCTAAAATTTTATCAATTCTCATTAATTTGCACCTTTTCTTTCTAAATAAAAGTTTAAGAAAACTCGCCGATTAGCGAGCTTTTTTAGCGAAGTCAGAGGCGTAGTTGCATTTATACTTAATATTCTTGATAATGGATTCTACGTCGTTTTTCTTCTCCGCTGTCAATTTATACACTCTTAATGTGTAAAAAAAGGTGAACCACTACAAAAGAAGGTTCACCATATATTTTTATCCTCTTTTTCCAAACTTAAAACGATTCTTTAAACGAGCTCCTAAAATAATTTCAAATAAGTTTAATTTGTATGCAACACCTAAATAAACAATAGCCCCTACAATTGCTCCAATGATGACCAGTAACATTGAAATCATTCGACCATCTTTATAAGTCCACCAGAATCCTAGTAAGTATTCTACAGCATAAACCGCGCCAGCCATTAAGCCAGATAAGATAATCATAAAGATGATCCTTCTAAACACTTTATTGAAAGAGAACTGCGCATTTTTACGAATATAATAGAAATTGTATACGATCGAAAATAAATAGCCTAATGCGGTTGCTGATACCGCGCCATATGTTTTAAATAAATGAATTAGTGGTACATTTAATACAATTTTTAATATTACTCCGCCTATTAAACCAATAATCGCATATTTTTGTTTATCTAAACCTTGTAAAATAGCTACATTTACTGTGAAAAGTGAATACAATAAAGCTACTGGAGCATAAAAACCTAGTATACTTCCACCAAGTGTACTTTTTTGATAAAAAGCACTGTAAATCGGTTCTGCCAAAACTGATATACCTACTACAGCAGGAAGTGTTAGGAAAAATACAACCTGGTAGGTTTGGGTAATTTGACTTTGTAGCTTTTTATGATTTTTATTTACGAATGCTTCAGTTATAGCGGGAACAAGTGTTAAACCAAATGCCGTTGCTAATGAAACTGGAATCATTACTAGCTTGTGACTTGTGTATGAAAACATTACATAAGTATTCTCTGCCATATCTTTTAGTCCAATTGCTTCCATTGCTCTATTGTAAGTAAACTGATCCACTAATTGATATAACGGGATCGCAAGTCCAACAAATACATATGGAATTGAATAAGAAAATAATTCTTTGAACATTTCTAATTTAGTAGGATAGATTAGTCCTTTTGATTTTGGAAGAAGTTCATCTAAATGAACTTTTCGCTTTCTCCAATACCATAGTAAGTTTAAAATACCACCTACAGCACCAATTGTAGCTGCAAACGTCGATAACCCTACCGCTTGAGTAATTGTTCCACCCATAACTTTTAGAATGATATAACTTCCAACTAATGTAAATACAATACGTACAATTTGTTCAATTAGCTGAGAAACTGTAGTTGGGCCTGTTGATTGATGCCCCTGAAAAAAACCTCTATACAAACTTTGAGAAGGTACTAATATTAATGCAGTACTTACTATTCGCATAACTGAAACTACATCTTCTACACTATTACCTTTTGTATCCTTTGGAATCATAAGAGGTGCGATATAAGGTGCAATGATATATAACGTTAAAAACGAAAAAATACCTGTACATATTAGGAGTAGCTGACTTGCATGAAAAAGCCTCCTACTTGTTTCATATTCTTCAATCGCATTGTACTTCGAAACGAACTTTGCTACTGCTAACGGAACACCTGCGGTAGCTATACTGATAAACAAAGTATATGGAACATAACCATAATTATATAATGCAGACCCTTTTGAACCAACTAACGCATAAAAAGGGAATGTATAAATCATTCCTAGAAATTTTATTAAAAACGTACCAGCAGTTAATATGAAGGTACCTCGTAGCAATTTTGAATCTGACATAAACTGCCTCCTACCAATTCTCGATCAAACTAACTAATCTATCTTACCATATCATCTAAAAAGAAAAAATTAAAAAATGATAAGAAGTTGGAGCTTACTTGAAATAATGGTAAACTTACTAAAAGAAATTTGTAACGAAAGTAGTGAAATAATGGTTTATGACGTGATTGTAATTGGTGGCGGAACTTCTGGTCTGATGGCTGCAATTAGCGCTGCTGAAAACAAAGCTAAAGTACTTTTACTTGAAAAAGGAACTAAATTAGGACAAAAACTCCTTATATCAGGTGGTGGTCGTTGTAACGTAACAAATCGCTTACCTATAGAGGAAGTTATTAAACATATACCTGGAAATGGCAGGTTTTTATATAGCGCATTCTCTCTATATAATAACGAGGATATCATACAGTTTTTCGAAAACATGGGAGTCGCATTAAAAGAAGAGGATCACGGGAGAATGTTTCCTGTTTCAAATGATTCAAAATCAGTATTAAATGCATTAATGCAAAAACTAAAAAAACATCATGTAGATATTCACACCAATAGAACCGTTAAAGACGTATTATATGAAGATGGTAAAGTAGTAGGAATCTTGTTGGATGATCGAACAGTCATTCACTCAAAAAGTGTTGTCCTTGCGGTAGGTGGTAAATCAGTTCCACACACAGGTTCGACAGGTGACGGATATGCTTGGGCAAAAAAAGCTGGTCATACAATAACTGAACTCTTTCCTACAGAAGTACCTATTACTTCAAGTGAAGATTTTATTCAAAGTAAATCATTACAAGGCCTTGCTTTAAGAGACATAGAATTAAGTGTATTAAATCCAAAAGGCAAAAAAGTGATAGCCCATAAAATGGACATGCTCTTTACTCATTTTGGAATTTCGGGCCCTGCCGCACTACGTTGTAGCCAATTTGTATATAAAGTACAACAAAAGTTTAAAACCAAAAATGTATCAATGGCGATTGATTGTTTCCCAGAGCAAAACGAGGAATCACTATTTCAAGACGTAAACAGTATTCTAAAAGAAGATCCTAAAAAAGCGATTAAGAACGTTCTTAAAGGTTATGTACCTGAAAGATATTTACTATTTCTGCTTTCAAAATGTGGAATTGACGAGGCAACTCCTTGTAATGAAATTGCTACCATGAAATTAAGAGAGCTTGTCCAATTATTTAAGGGCTTTTCATTTGTAGTAAACGGAACTCTTTCAATTGAAAAAGCATTCGTGACAGGTGGTGGCGTCTCAACAAAGGAAGTTCATCCAAAAGAAATGTCATCTAAAATCATGAATGGTCTTTATTTTTGTGGAGAAATATTAGATATTCACGGTTACACTGGTGGCTATAACATAACCGCTGCTTTGGTAACTGGTAGATTAGCAGGTGCATCAGCTGCGGAATACTCTCAAACGAATTTTTAAGAAATAAACAAAGGACCGAACGAATACATTTTTTCGCTAGGTCCTATAATCTTTACATATAGAAAAGCATAAGGATTGATTCTTAAGAAACTTTATAAAAGTTAAACTGTTATTCCCCAAGCTTTTTGCCATAGTTGTATTCGAAAAACAATCAAACTGATTTTCTAGTTTTAACTTATGCTTTTCAATTATTATATTTTTCTTTGGCACAAATCCACCGTCCCTAATTTAAGGTCAAAGGCGAGCGTTCGATTGTTCGTGTTGCAAGTTCACTAATAAATAGAATCGTCCATCCTCTTCAACATAACCATCTGCCAATTCGAAAGATTGTTTTAAGTCTTTAAAGTAAAACTTTCCAATTAAATACTTTGAAGAATACAACTCCATATGCCCATCTTTAAATTTACCAATTATTTTATCGGTAATATCAATTTTTAATGTTTTAGGCAAATCAACCCCCTCCTTTCTAACAAGCAAAGACCTCAATGAAAAAATATATGAGGTTCTACTTTAATATATGTCACAACTCACGTGCTTAATATTCCTTATACCAAAAAACATTAGCCTAATTTAAACTAAATAAATAAAAAATCCAACAAAAACCTTGGATTTCAGTCGTTAGACAAAGTATAGACAGACAAATTTTTTTTATTCGATCTCGCCTTCCCAGGCCATCATTCCGCCTTCCATGTTGATCGCCTTATAGCCTAGATCATTTAAATACTCACAAACATTCTCACTACGAACGCCTGCCTTACAAATAAAAATATATTCAAATTCTTTATTAAAAACATCTAATTTGCTAGGAATTTGCCCCATTGGAATATGAACTGCTTCCGGAATTTTCCCATACTCAACCTCATAATCCTCTCGTACATCTACTAAAAATAGTGTTTCTCCTGATTCTAAACGCTCTTTAACTTCATTTGCAGAAATCGTATTCATCATTGCTCATCCTTTCTTTATAGCAACATCTTAACAACTAATTATTTTCTATGCAAAAAGTAAGTTTAATTCTTTCCACCATAAGGGGGAGAATGAGTTAGTAAATAAGCAAATTGATGAAATATACTAACTCAGGAAAGGTTCATGAGTTAGTTAAAAAGCAAAATCTTGAAATTTACTTACCCATAAAAGGGACTTGGGTTGTAAAAAAGCAATAAACAAAGAAAAAACCTCAAAAGAGGTTTTTTCGAATTAACTATTTAGTTAGCAACGATATTTACTAATTTACCTGGTACAGCAATGATTTTTCGAACAGTTTTACCTTCAACTTGTTCTTTAACTGCATCGTCTGATAATGCAATTTGCTCCATTTGCTCACGAGAAGCATCTTTTGCAACAAATAATTTCGCTTTTACTTTACCATTAATTTGTACTACGATTTCAATTTCGTCTTCTACAAGTTTAGCTTCATCGTATGCTGGCCATGTAGCATATGCAATTGAATCACTAGCCCCTAGTTTACTCCAAAGTTCTTCACCGATATGTGGAGCTACTGGTGCTAATAGTTTTGCAAAACCTTCAACCATTTCTTTTGGTAATTTGTCAGCTTTATATGCTTCATTAATAAACACCATCATTTGAGAAATCGCAGTGTTAAAGCGTAAACCTTCAAAGTCCTCTGTTACTTTCTTTACTGTTTGGTGATATGTTTTTTCAAGACTGCTAGAAGTAAGACCTTCAACAATTTTATCTGAAAGTTCTTCGTTATCAGTGATAAATAAACGCCATACTCGGTCTAAGAAGCGACGGGAACCATCTAATCCATTTTCTGACCAAGCGATTGATGCATCTAATGGACCCATGAACATTTCATATAAACGTAATGTATCAGCACCATGGCTAGCAACGATATCATCAGGATTTACAACGTTTCCTTTAGACTTAGACATTTTTTCATTATTTTCCCCTAAAATCATTCCTTGGTTGAATAGCTTTTGGAATGGCTCTTTTGTAGGAACTACACCTAAATCATAAAGGAATTTATGCCAGAAACGAGCGTATAGTAAGTGAAGAACTGCATGCTCTGCTCCTCCAATGTATACATCAACTGGTAACCAATGCTTTAGTAATTCAGAATCTGCGATTGCTTCGCTATTATTTGGATCAATATAACGTAAGTAATACCAACAGCTTCCGCCCCATTGTGGCATTGTATTTGTTTCACGTCTTCCTTTTTTACCTGTTACTGGATCAACTACATTAACCCAATCAGCAATATTCGCTAATGGTGACTCTCCAGTTCCACTTGGGCGAATATCTTCTGCTTTTGGAAGAATTAATGGTAATTCCTCATCAGGAACAACTGTCATCGTACCATCTTCCCAGAAAATTACTGGAATTGGTTCTCCCCAATATCTTTGACGAGAGAATAACCAATCGCGTAGACGATACGTAACTTTTTTCTCACCAGCTTTTGAAGATTCTAACCATTCGATCATTTTTCCAAGTGCTTCTTCTTTATTTAAACCGTTTAAGAAATCAGAGTTAACATGTTTGCCATCACCGGCGTAAGCCTCTTTTTGAACGTCTCCACCTTCAACAACTTCAACGATCGGTAATTTAAATTTAACTGCAAATTCGTGATCGCGCTCATCATGTGCAGGTACTGCCATAACTGCACCCGTTCCATAGCTTGCAAGTACATAATCAGCAATCCAAATTGGAAGCTTTTCGTTATTTACAGGATTTATTGCATATGCACCTGTGAATACACCAGATTTATCCTTCGCTAAATCAGTTCGCTCTAGATCACTTTTCGATTTAACTGAATCGATGTATGCTTCGACAGCAGCTTTTTGATTAGCTGTTGTAATTTTATTAACTAAATCATGTTCTGGAGCTAATACAACATAAGTTGCACCGAATAATGTATCTGGACGTGTTGTAAATACCGTTACTTTTTCATCAAATCCACCAACATTAAAGTAAACTTCTGCACCTTCCGAACGGCCAATCCAGTTACGTTGCATTTCTTTTAAACTTTCAGGCCAATCTAATTCTTCTAGATCTTCTAATAATCGATCAGCATAAGCTGTGATTTTTAAGATCCATTGCTTCATTGGACGACGTTCAACCGGATGTCCTCCGCGCTCACTTTTCCCATCGATTACTTCTTCATTAGCTAAAACTGTACCAAGAGCTGGACACCAGTTAACTGGAACTTCATCTACATAAGCTAATCCTTTTTCAACCATTCTTAGGAAAATCCATTGAGTCCATTTGTAATAATTAGGATCAGTTGTATTTACTTCACGATCCCAATCATAAGAGAATCCTAGTGCCTGAATTTGATTACGGAAAGTATTAATATTCTTTTCAGTAAACTCGGCTGGATCATTACCTGTATCTAATGCATATTGTTCTGCTGGTAGACCAAATGCATCCCAACCCATTGGATGAAGTACATTATAACCTTGCATTCTTTTCATTCTTGAAAGGATATCAGTAGCTGTGTACCCTTCTGGATGACCTACATGTAATCCCGCTCCAGAAGGATAAGGGAACATATCAAGTGCATAAAATTTCGGCTTGCTTGTATCGTCAGTTGTTTTAAACGTTTTATTTTCTAACCAATACTTCTGCCATTTCTGTTCAATAGTACGATGATTAAAACTCATATTATTGCCTCCTTTTTTCATGATTAAATGGCTCGGCTGTGGTACTAGCGGTCTACAAATAAAAAAATCCTCCCATCCCAAAAGGGACGAGAGGATTTCCCGCGGTACCACCCAAATTAATGTAAAAATACATTCACTTGTTTCCGTAACGTGGAACACGACATTTATTACTTGGTAAAAACCGTTCACAAATGTGGCTTATGGGCGAGTTCATGAATAGAATGGATTGACTTTCACCAACCGTCAACTCTCTAAACCTCTTCATATTCACTACTATTCCCAATCATTGCCGATCATTTAGATTTAATTTATACCATTTTATTATAACCAAAGAAAAAGGTCAATTATACATCGCCTATTTTTAAGAAGCAAAAGTTTGATTTTCAGCTTTTACTACTTTTTTTGCTAATCTTTCATAAAGCACAGAGAAGACCATGCTTATTACTAAAAAGACAACTAATATGATAAATAATATCCTCATATTAAAAGTATCAACAAGAGCTCCCCCAATAACAGGTCCAAGCATTCTTCCAACCGTCGCTGCACTGTTGACAATCCCTTGATACATTCCTATACGATCTTTTGGAGCAAGCATATTTGCAATAGTTGGTACTGCGGGCCATACGAACATTTCTCCAATCGTTAAAATGATCATACCCGTCATAAACATTGAGAAATGATCGGCAGTGCTCACAAGTATAGTCGAAGCGATAAAGAATCCAATTCCAAACAACATTTGCTTTCTCATACTTAACTCAAATTTACGAATTGCAGTTGATACGATTGGTTGAGCTAAGACAATAAGCGCACCATTTACAGTCCATAACAGACTATATTTTTTTAATCCAATGTGTAGATTTTGCATTTCTGAAGCAATCGTAGTTTGCCATTGAACATAAACTAACCAACATAAAACATATGCAACACAAACAATCATCAGAGCCTTCAATGAAGGAGTAAATGAAAATTTTTGTTTCTCTGCTTTATCAACATGAGTCTCTTTTAATTGCTTAGGTTCACCAATATCTCTAAATCCAAATAAAGCTACTAAGAAGAAAATAATATATAATAGCAAATTAGCTGAGAAAATATAATTAATATTAGCGGCCGCAACAACTCCACCTAAAGCCGTACCAATCGCAACACCAAGATTTTGAGCTACATAAATTGCATTAAAAGCTTTACGTCCACCCTCTGGCCATGCCGCTCCAACCATCGCATACATTGAAGGAAATACAATACCAACACCAAATCCTAATATTACGAAGAAACAACTGTAATATGTCCAAGAATGATTAATAACCAAACCTAATATCGACAAAAACGTAATACTAATACCAGTAAGGATTGACCTATATCCCCCAAATTTATCAAAAAGCCAGCCCCCTAGCATATTACCAAATACACCAGCCAATGAATTAAACATTAAAATAAGCCCCGCAACAGACAAGGACTTTCCTAAATAAATATGGATGTATACTGTATTGAATGGCCATAAAAAAGAATTACCTGTTACATTTAAAATCATACCGATTAACAAAAACCATAGTTTTTTTGGCATCCCGTACTCCCCTCAAAGCTGTCCCTTTTTATCTATTTTTATCTCTATAACTCATTAATTGTAGAGGAGAATCGACCTACTTTCAAGAGGCACGCTTTGAGTGAGGAAAGCTAAGAAGGACAAAAAACCTAGATTGAGTTAGAAAAACATCATAAAAACCCTAAAATTACCAAATAACAAAGAAAAAAGAAGGCGTTATTGCCTTCTTTTAACACGCTGTTGAAATAAATCTTGTCAATTAATAACCAAATTTTCGTACAAGGAGTAGTGTGAGGTTGATTTCCATTACAGGATGCTCG
>NZ_NUHI01000025.1:0-149686 GCF_002575105.1 Bacillus sp. AFS053548
GCAAGTATCAATGTTTTATTCACATTATTAAGAGTTTGTTCAGTTCCACTTATCGAATCAGTTTTCAAATTACTCACCTCATGTATATATAAACACAATGAGTAATTTGCATTTAGAACAAATTGTGAAATTTTTATAAATTTAAATTAACTGTTGTTAACCTCCTAATTCTTGCCTATTTTAAAATAGTGTAACACCATTTTTTCAAAAGTAAATTAATATTTCTATTATATTATCTTTTATTAGACTAATCGAGTAGAAGTAATGAAATACCTACCTTTCATCCTTACACAAGGATCTTTGCTATGTAAATTATTCATAGTCCTTTGATCTCTATTATCTTTCTTTTATAAGTAAATCTTCTTATAGCTAACTACTTTTTTTGCCTTTAAATAAAAACTTTAATCCCAGTTAGTTTACTATTCAAATGTTTGTACACCAAAAAAGGCGATGTAGGATCAACACCTAACCGCCTCCAAAGTACTATTTTTTAATGTCTGCATCAGTAACAACTTCATAACCGTCATTTGAAAGAAACTCTTGCAATGCTTGTAAAGCAGCTGTTCCGACCGCTGTATCCTGCTCTCCATTTCCACCGCTGATCCCCACGCCACCAATGACTTCTCCATTTACTACAATTGGAAAACCGCCGACAAAGATTGCAAATTTTCCATTTAGCATATGTTGTATTCCAAATGCTTCATTGCCTGGTAGAGCTGGTCCGTTTGGTTCTGTATTAAATAAATGAGTCGAGCGTTTATGCCCTGCTGCTGTATATGCTTTAGCAATAGCAATTTCAGGACCTGTAATACGAGCACCATTCATTCGTTCAAGTGCAATGACATATCCTCCGTCATCTACAATTGCAATCGTCTCTGGAACGTTGATATCCTCAGATTTCTTCTTAGCAGCTTCAATCATTACCTTTGCTTCATCTAGTTCTAATTTTAAAATTTTTTTCATTTAAAACCCTCCTTTAGTAACCGATATAGACTGTTTTTATTTGTGTAAAGAATTCAAGTCCAACTCTGCCTGACTCGCGGAATGTAGAAGTACTAGAGCGTTTTACTCCACCAAATGGTGCATTCATCAAATTACCTGTCGTCGTGCGATTTACTTTAACTGTCCCTGCTTGAACATCTTTAGTAAATTGATGAGCGAGTTTCAAATTATTAGTAACAATCGATGCAGATAAACCATATTCAACATCGTTAGCAATTAAAACGGCTTCTTCATAGCTTTCTACTTCAATTACTCCAACAACCGGGCCGAAAATCTCTTCTTTAGCAATGCGCATATCGGGCTTTACATTCGTAAAGATCGCCGGTTCAATATAGTAGCCATTTTCGTAATGTCCATATGCAAGCTGTTGGCCTCCATATTCAAGAGTAGCCCCTTCTTCTTTACCAATACCTATATACTTCAGCACGTTTTTTAACTGCTTTTCATTTGCTAGAGGTCCAATAATGACACTTTCGTCAAAGCCGTCGCCAATTTTTAAAGCACTTGTTTTTTCTACTAATTTCTGCACAAATTGTTCCTTTACTTCCTTCATAACAATTACACGACTAGTGCCTGTACATGCTTGACCAGTAAGGTGAAAGCCTCCATTCACTGTTAAGTTAACTGCTAAGTCTACATCTGCGTCATCCATTACAATTAGAGGATTTTTTCCACCAAGCTCCATTTGCGTTCTTGTAGTAAAGGATGTGTTTTTATGAATATGTTCCCCGGCGCTAGTAGACCCAGTGAAAGTAACGCCTCGTATAGCAGGATGTTTAACTAAAATATCCCCGATATCGGATGAACTTCCTGTTACAAAATTGATTACACCTTTTGGTATGCCAGCTTCATGTAGCGCCTCAACGAGTCGAAATGCAATTAAAGGTGTATCAGATGAAGGCTTGAAAACAACTGTATTTCCAGTTATTAATGCCGGAGCAATTTTTCTTGATGGTATGGATAATGGGAAGTTCCATGGTGTAATGACTGAAATAACACCAAGAGGCTCCCTTTCTGTTGTGACTCTCATATTTGGATCATCATTCGGGAACGTTTCCCCAGTAAAGCTTTGTCCCTCTATTGCGTAATAACGAAGCGTTTCCGCTGAGCGAAGCACTTCCTGTTTGGCCGCGCTTATCACTTTTCCTTCTTCTCGTGTTAATTCTTCTGCTAGTTGTTCCACTCTCTGTTCAAGTATTGCTGCCGCCTTATTTAAAATGGCAGCTCGTTTAGAAGGTGGAGTTTGTGCCCATGCAGGGAAAGCCTGGCTTGCTGCATCAATTGCTTGTTTCACGTCTTGTTCTGTCGATGCTTGAAATGTGCCGACAATGTCTTCTTTATTAGAAGGATTAACGCTTTGGAACGTTTTATTATTTACAGACTCGACCCAACTTCCAGATATGTAATTTTTATAAGTTTCTAGTTTAGTAGTTAGCAAATTTATCATCCTTTCTGAACAAGATGGCAGTTCCCTAGACGGAAACTGCCATTTTATTTTCTAATTATTATGCTTGTACTAGAGCACCTAAATCTTTTTCAAGATATTCTCTCCATAAGCCATCCATATACATGCGGCGCATTTTTGCACCAGTACGAACTACTTCTAAGCAACGTTGTTGTAACTCAGGAGTATCAGCGTGATCAAGTACAATTTTGTATCCACGCTCTCCGTGAATTTCATCTGATACGATGTGTAAGTCGAAGAACTCAATTTCTTCATCTGTAAAGTTGTACTTCTCACGTAATGCTGGAGTTTGCTTACGATAAATGTCTGGAACTTGAGATTCAAGTCCTACAACCAAAGCTGCAGTTGCTACTACGAAGTTTTCACGTGCTGCAACCGCAAAACACCAACTTTGTAAACCTAGCGTTGTTGGAGCCATGTTATTAGGATCCAATACACGCTCACGAGTTGTTCCACAAGCTTCAGCAAATCGGATTAATAAATCTGTATGGCGATCGCCAGCGATCTCTTCTTCGTACATATTTTGTAATGTGAAATCTTTTGCATCTTCATATTTTGGTAAGTTTGGAGTGTTATGGTAGATATAAGCTAAATAATCTGCAAAAGGTCCAACATAATGGTAATGATTTTCAGCCCAGCGAGCGAAGTGACTACGCTCTAATTTTCCTTCAGCCCATGCTACAGTAAAAGGTGCTTTTTGGCTGTGGTTCCCTTTAATCGCTTCTTCTAACTCCTTACGAAACTCATCTTTAGATAATAATCTAGTCATCCAAACTCCTCCTCCAATATGTTTATGTAGTTTAATAGTTTAGTTAAACAATCGAAGTATACCAAACCACTTAAAACACCTATAAAAGCTACTAAATTACGAGGTATTTATTTGTATTTTGTATTTGGTATACCAACTAACCTTATAGTAACCCATTGTTTTTTGTTTGTAAATACATTTTTATTAAATTTTCTAACTTTTCTAAATTTTAAAGAGGTGCTCTACCATATAACGAGAGCGACAATGGTAGAGACTATTAATCCTGTAGCAACAGGAAGTAAGTTTTTCCTAGCTAACTCTAAAACATTCACTCCACAAAAACTAGCAACCGCTACCAATGATGACCACGCAATTAGCGTTCCACCACCTGTCCAAACAGATCCCATTTGCCCGATAGCCCCTAGCGTTCCAGGATCCATTCCAACACCTGGAGCCAATGCTCCTGATAAAGCTCCCACTAGCGGTAATCCAGAAAACCCTGAACCTTCTAACCCAGTAATCGCTCCAGTAATTAATAGACCAAACGCCGTTAAAACCGAATTATGTGGAATGATAGATTGACCAGCCTGAACTAAATCAACTAAGAATGCTGGCTTTGCTACATTTTCTCCTAAAGAAAAAATGGTACCACTAAAGTCCGAACTGCCTAAGAAGAAGAATGCTGCAATCGGAATAACTGGTCCCATTGCACGAAATGCAAATACGAATCCTTCTGTAATATGCTCACTAATTTTATCAAGAGCTTGTAAACGACGGAACGCTACACATGTTACTACTAACAACATAGTCGCAACACCACCGATAAATGCTGCACCGTCTCCTCCTTCAAAACCACTCATTTTACCATTACCAATTTTCGTTGAAAACATAAATATGATAACTGCTAGTAGTGATAGTGGGACTAATACAGCAAAGATTTTCCCCCACTTTTCACGCTCTCTATCATCCAAAGTAGCTTCTGTTGCAGCAGCTATTTCATTTGCGGAAGAGTTTTTGTTTACAAGTGACTGTAAATTTTGCAATGAAGCTTCACTTTCTGATTTACCGATTGATTTGCGTTGAGTAAAGTACGTAATCGTGATTGCAACTCCCCCTGTAATTAAAGAGAGAATCATGACCTTACCTGACACAGCTGATGTTTGAATACCTGCTGATTTTGCAGTAAGCATTGGAGCGATCTGCATAATATAATCTGAAGATAATGCCATACCTTGTCCTGCAATTGAAACAACCATGGCACAAGCAATTGGCGATAAACCAGCACGAATAGCCGCAGGTACTAATAACGTACAAATAAGCGGAACAGCAGGAGTAGGCCAGAAGAATAAAGAAATGACGTATGTGACGACTAATAGGACAGCAAAAGCAATATGTCCGTTTTTCATTACCTTTTGCATCGGAGCAATCATTCTTTCATCTGCACCAGTATCTTTTAAGGAATGTAATAATGCCACCATAAAAGTGATGATTAAAAAGATGGTAAATAGCTCCTTTGCTGCTACAAGATTTGCATTGAACAACGCTTGAAATCCACCAACCACTGATCCTTTATAAGCAATAGAAACTAGAAAGGTTCCAATGATGGTAGGCAATACAACCCCTTTTCGAAACAGCATAGTCACAATTACAACAAGTGTCATGATACCATAAAGCCAGTGAGCAACAGTTAAATCCATAAACCCCACCCTCTCATTTATAGGTACTTACAACTTACATTCTTCTTCTAGATGTAATAACTTTTGGAGTTCGTTTGAAAGGTTTTCGAGTGCTTCACTTACAATCTTTTCCCCTATTTCATAACTTGCTTTCGTTGCATCCCCAATGCAACCATTAGTCGTCATCTCTTCGTATCGATAAAAACCTTGAATAGCATTACCAGGTCGTAGCTTCTTCCATCTACCTTCGTTTTGGATGCTTCCTTTAGTAATTTTATTAGGTCTAATTAAGTGAGGAGCCAAGTAAAGTGCTTCTGACACTTCTCGTTCACAGCTGTGACCGAACAATGGCGAGTGAATAGATTCTGAGATTGAAAGTTTGGCAGATGCAGTCGTTTTAGCATAATAGATTTCTGAGCCTAGCTCTTCTGACAACATGGTGCAAGCAACATTTAAAGTTGACTGATTGCCACCGTGAGAGTTTAATAATAAAAATTTTTGAATACCATGATGTTTAAGAGATCCAATCATATCTTTTAAAATGGCTATAAGCGTAGTCGGTTGCAATGAAATGGTTCCTGGAAAGTTTAAATGATGGTGCGAGACTCCCATATTGACAGTAGGCGTTACAATTACATGAGGATACATTTTTTCAGCTAATTTTTCAGCCATTTTCTCAGCTAGTACAGCATCACAGCTTTCAACCATGTGAGGGCCATGCTGTTCGTGTGCACCAATTGGTATTATTGCTAGTTTTACAGTATGTAGTGCATCCTTTACTTCTTCCCACGTCATCTCAGTTAATAAATATGATTTCATATTTTCACCCCCTTTCATAGTTGTATCCGCTTACAAAACCTTCAACTTTCGTCCTATGAATTCAACCTTTAAATTAAAGAGGTATTTTGTATACCTAGATGATGCAAAAAAATTACTGTGCATTTACTGACTTTGCAACTTTCGGTATTGGGGCGTTTATATTTTCTTGTGAAATGACAATATCATCTTTGATCGTTAACTGACAGCATAATCGAATGCCTTCCTCAACCTTTTCACCTAGCATTTTCTGCTCTTTCCAGTTTGGCGGATCAAGCTTTTCTGCTCCTTCTAGCACTCTACATGCACATTTTGTACATTTACCCATCCCGCACCCGTATTTCAGTTTCGGGAATTGTCGGATGCCTGCCAACACTACTAAATTCGCGTGATTACGCACTTCTTGCTCAATAATTTCTCCTTCTACATGCAAGCGTACTTTTGGCATATGTATCCCTCCAATGTAATTTTCTTAAAATTTAAAAAATTTAATCTGATTATAATTCGAATTTTTTAGAAAGTAAATACTATTATTTATTTGGAAATCTTTAACATTAATTGTTTTGTCTATTCAAAAAAACTTTTTATTATAACCGTTCATCGTTTTTATTAAAAATTCAGAAAATTATATTGATTAATATTTTTTTCTGTATTACACTATGAATAGAAATTTGGTATACAAAATACCTTATGCTCAATACTACATAATTAGATGAGGAGTGTGCAAAGATGGGTAAGTATATTGTTTTGACGAATAAAGACACGTTTCAAACTATTGTAGATAACGAGGGATTAAAGGCAATCGAAACATACCACTTCTACTTTTTTAACGAACTAAAAGCTAAATATACAATTGCCGAAGTGTTAGACAACAATATTAAAATTAAACTTTACGAAAAGTATGAAGGAAAAGAATACGTGAATGATATTCGCGTAAAGTTCTTTGAGACATTTGAAACGATTGAAGCAGCACAAGAAGAGCTATACGAAATAGTAAAAGCTCAAGGAAACAGCGAGGACTCCCAGCATTCAAAATTAGTGAAGTCGGACGTACTAACTGTATAGATTACATAGAAATAGCACTGTTTCAGTGCTATTTCTTAATTTTACAAATAAAAAAAGACAACTATCATAATGTTGTCCCTTCGATTCCTCTATATAAGCCACTCTAAACCAAACAAATAAAACATAACAATTAGTAAATAACCAATTGTATATGGAATATTCCAATTCGATACTTTAAAAGAGCTCTCTTTTACGATGCTCGACATTAGTCCGATTGTTGCATTATATGGACCTACTAAAAACGCAGAAATGGCTCCGGCAAGTAATGACACCGTTAAAATATACGGTGAAATACCTAAGCTTTGTGGATCAAGCGCTTCAGCCATTAACGTCAAGGTTACTGCTGGATGTAATCCTGAAAACGCAAATGCTAACGGAATTAATGGTAATAGAATTAAAAATACCTCTGGTCCTACAATATCTTTAAAATGAGTGACTGCTATATTGACAGTTTCATTTATATTCGTACCTTTTACAACGGAAATAAAAAAACCAGCTGACAAAAAGATAAAAAATTGGTCTTTCATTTTAAAGGAATAGGAATAAAAATATTCCTTTAAACTATGTAAAAATACTTTTTGTTGCTTAATAAGAACAGACCAACCAAGAGCAAATGGAATTACTAGAATTGATACGATAATAACAAAAGAATACGAAAAAAGATGTTCTGCAAATGAAATAATGAGATTGAATAGAATAATAGCTATGAAAATATGAAAAACTCTTCTTTGAGGAACTACATCTTCAAGTGAAGCAGCAGTTTCATCTTTTACTAAATCATTTCTAAGTCCTTTCGTAACACTTTTCCGTGAATTCCTTGATGCCAATACCCAATCTAACACAATCCCCAATATACTTAACGGTAATACATATGGCAAAATAGATACCCATCTTACCCCAGTTACGCCAATTACAATACCTACGATTGGTGTAATAGGAGCCCATAGTAGAGGCATCGCAAATCCATGTGTAATTGCTCGACTCATAAAACGATCTTCTTTTTTTATAGAAAAAAGACTTAAGGATGGTTGAATAGAATAGTAAGTCATTGGTAGAGTTGCCAAGTTCATAAACATACTTAAAAAGTAAGATATTCCTGATGTCATTATGTACAACTGACCAGATGTGTTTACTTTCTTTTGTATGATCGTTTGTATGCCTTTTGCATATCCTCCCAATTTAACCGGAAAACCTAATATTGGAATTACTGCAAACATAGTAAGCAAATCCAGCATTGGACCGAAAGAAAGGATATATTCTTTTATACTCATATTGCTTCTCCAAAGAAGAATCAATCCTATAAGTAAAAAAATACTCCCTATTGTTCTAACGAGCGATTTAACTGTAAACATCGTATAAAGAACAATAAAGGCACATAAAGAAGAAATAAAAAATTGTAAATCCCAATGGAACAAAGAGGAAAATAAATATAAAAAAATTACTAATCCAAACACATACTTCAACATTGTATCACCATCCTCTCTTCAACTTTGGTATACCAAAAGATATTAATTAGTATATTTTACAAGAAATTATACCATAAATAACTAGTTTTGGTATACAATTTTATCCTTTTCTATTTTCCATTGAAGAGATAGGTATAAGTTATAGGTAAATATATGTTGAGCTTTTACTTTAATAAGTTGTTTCTTATTAAATTACTTTAACTTTATAAAATTAAATAATTACTTAAATAATCATTATCTGGTTTTAATGTTATTATATTCAAATTCCATTTTGTTTAACCAAGTTAAAGGAGTGCATAATTTTAAAAACCTTATCGCATTTAGATAAGGTTTTTAAATTGCCTTTTTAGAGTTTCTCACTTGAATTAATTTACATTAAAAAAAGAGAGAATGGATGTATCAATCCCTTTATTAATGTAAATGATAAAATTAAGGGAGGTGTCTTATAATGGCAAAAGATGTACTTTGCGAAGTTGATAACTGTAAATTTTGGGCTTCTGGAAACAAATGTAGTGCGGATTCCATTTATGTTGTGAGCCATAAAGGGAAACAAGCTAAAAACAATGCTGAAACAGATTGTAAAACATTTGAAGCTGGAATGTAATTGTCTTAAGGGTAACCTAATTAGAAGGTTGCCCTTTCTTATATATAGTATTGATAATAACTATCATTTTCATTCAAATTTATTCCAATTATTTAATATTTTTTACAACTAAACCACTAATCATTTTATTAAATGACTACATTTCAAAAAAATTATCCCTTTCAACTTTACACACTCTTAATGCGAAGGATTCATACCAGTCTTTTTTTCCACGTTCTTGAGCAACTTTGTGAGCTGCGTGCTCTTTCCATATCTTAATGGCATCTAATGACTCCCAATATGAAACTGTTATCCCCATTTCATGATCACGAGCGCTTTCTACTCCTAGAAATCCCTGTTGACTCGATGCTAATTCAACCATTTTTTCAGACATCTTACTATACCCATTATCTCCATCCGTTCTTTTAGAACAAAAAATTACAGCATAATATGGAGGATTAGGCGTTTTTGCAAATGAACTCATTTTTATACCTCCTTCTTCTATTAATCATATTTGATGAAAGAGTTAAATAACATAGTCAAATTCAAAAAGTGTAAATAAAAAAGCGATACTCAAGGTATCGCTTTCAAATATTACTCAAAAATATAAGGATTACCGCTTAAGTTACTTCTCATTTCTTCTGTTATTACTTGAATATCCTCTTGTTGAGAGTTTTGTTCAAATACTTCATTATTAATTCCACTACCATCATAATGCGCCGGTTTATTTTCCATTAAAATCACCTTCTAATTTATATTAGTTTTATGTCGTAAAACTTCATTATTAGAATAACCAATTCTGAAAAATAAATTATAAAAACGATGCAATAAAAAACGCATCGTTTCATTTTTTTATATTAATTTAGTCTCATTCACTTTATTTGTTAAAACAAAAGAATAAATCGAAGAAAGTAAAGCAAAAATAACAATAATTCCTCCTACTAAAGCGTTCATTGTTACTGCATATTGAGTAATTAGGATCCCACCTAAACTTGAACCTAAAGCAATTCCTGTATGAGAAAAAGAGTTATTTAATCCGACTTGAATATCAGCCGAATCTTTTGCCACCCTCGCTAGACTATCTTGAACTGCTGGACTAATTGACCAAGATACAGTTCCCCAAAGAACAACTATAATAAATAAACTAATAATTGAACTAGGAGCGAATGTTAAAGTTAAAATAGAAAGAGCTAATAACCCTAAATTAAACACTAATGTTTTACTTCCACCAAATTTATCAGTAGACCAACCACCTAACCATCCACCTAAAATTCCTGCCATGCCAAAAACTAGTAAAACAATACTGATCATGTTAGTAGATAATCCCATCGTTTTCATTAAGTATGGTGTAAAGTAAGTATAAATTGTAAAATGCCCTGTTAATTGTAAAAAAGAAATTAGTTGAATCGATAAAATACGTTTATTTTTAAGTGTTGCTACTTGCTTAATCAATGGGATTGTAGGCTGGCCTTTAACTTTCGGTAAGAATTTATAAATCCCTAACATAGCCAGTAAGCTTAATAAACCGACTAAAACAAATGTCATTCTCCAACCGAAGTTTTCACCGATCACTGTACCCAATGGGACACCAAAAACTAGAGATGAACTAATCCCCATAAAAATAATGCCAATTGCTCTACCTCTAATTTCAGGCGAAACGATGTTTGTTGCAGTCGTTATTGAAACAACAATTACAACCGAGCAACTTGCTGCAAGTATAATACGTGCGATTAATAATACAGCGAAATTAGGACTAATGATGGAAAGAATATTTCCAAAGAAAAATACAGCTAATGCGATTAATAGTAATTTTTTACGTTCTATTTTTGAAGTGATCGCTATAAAAATAGGAGCCCCAAAAGCAAATACTACTGAAAAAATTGAAACTAATTGCCCAACCGCACCAACTGAAACATGTAAATCCCCTGCAATCATTGACAGTAAACCTGTGATAATAAACTCAACGGTTCCTGCGACAAATGTTGCAATAGCTAAAATATATATACTTTTATGCATTGCTTAACTCCCCAAGTATGAAACTATTTATTCATAATAATTTTTTGCCACATTAGTTTATTATATAGATATAACTAAAAATGTCTATGCAAAAAAAACGAACCCACTTTAGATTCGTTTTGAAATTACTCTTCATTATTGTCCATATTTAATTTAACTACTTTTATACTTTGATCTTCTTTATTTTCAACTAGATGTTGTAAGATGGATAATTTATTTGCCCAAAATTGCTCGTAATATGATAACCATTGTTTAATCTCTAAAAATGCTTCTGGCTGTAGTCTGTATCTTCTTTCTCTGCCAACTTTTCTTCCACTAATTAATTCAGCTTCTGAAAGGATATGGAGATGTTTTGCAATTGCTGTTCGACTCATTGGAAAATTATTTGATATCTCTGAAATCGGCAATTCATTATTAGCTAATAATTTAAGTACTTCTCTTCTAGTAGGATCGGCTATCGCTTGAAATACGTCATATTTTTGTGCAGAACTAGACACTAGTTTTCAACAACCTTTTTAAGCTTCTGAACAATACCAGACCAACCGCCATTCATATTGTCGCGTACTATACCACTTTTTTGGTTTGGTTTTGGAAGAATTTCATCAGCAGTTTTCCATCCACTATGAATTAACGTAAATTCAGTTTGATCCCCTAAATCTTTTAAATTAAATGATACTACCCATCCATCAATATCCCAAGTAAACGATACTCGATTTGGTTCATCAATTTCTAATACTTTACAAGGTGATGGACCGAATGGACCTTGCAAATGAAACTCGTGACCTACGACTGGTTTAAAGTCATTTGGCATGAACCATGCAGATATACCTTCCGATGTTGATACGACCTCCCAGACTTTTTGAATAGGTGCATTATATATAAGAGTTTGTTTAATATCTTCAACTTGGTTTTGTACGCCCATTTCAATCCTTCTTTCTAGTGAATATAAAACCTTTTGGTTATATTTGAAATTATATACAACCATTTGGTTTTATGTCAATCTAATTTTACGTACTTATATTTTCCTTAAGTTATTAAATTATTATAAATTGAAAAACCGCCATACATTATGAATTTCCTTTAACAACAAGAAAATGTTATCTGTTGCAAAACGCTTTCATACATACTAAACTAGTATAACAGGCTATGACTCAGCTTCCTTCTACATTCACTGATTAGAGCGTCTAGCGAGTCTCTTTCCTGTATTCCTTATCAGAATTGATAAGGTTACGAGGCTATATTGAATCTTCCTTCTATTAGGTTTGTACTCTAAGTACTTTTTCTAGATTCAATCATTTCCTCGTTTTTTTTTATTATAAAATTTGGAGGCCATACATGAACCAAACAAACATCCTTTTCCGAAGAAAAAATTCCCTCTATATCGAAAAACAAGAAAACAACCTCTCAAATCCATTACTGGCAACAGCCTTGAAGCAACTTGAAGCTTTCGGTTACACTTTTTCACTTGAGCTTATAGAAATTTTGCAAACATGGAATGATCAAGAATTTATTGCTTGGTTTATTGATTTCAAGGAAATTATTACTCACGAATTAGGCTATGACGTTGACCACATTCCTTTTTACAAAAATTTCCCTAATGACGTAATGAAAATTGATGAAGCTAAAATTTATATGAACAGCTTATTGTACTATATATTTAATATTCAGCCACTTACCCTTATTCAAAATCGACCATCACTTAGAAATAAAAAAGACCTAAAAATAATTAATCTTGCAAAACAAGATGATTTAAATCAAATTATTAAAAGATTAATTGATAGTACTGGTTCTTTTAAATCCCAAGACATTGAGGATATTCAATTTATACTTTTAACTCAAAATAAACCACTAAACTTATTACCAGAACTATTTTTATCAAAAGAAAAAATGGTTATCGTACTGAAGCTATTGTATCAATCTAAAAAAATAAACGCTAATGAAATCGCAAATTATTTAAAAACGGCAACAGATGTTTTACGCTTTTGTGTTGCATTAAGTGATGGCGATCCTTCTTTAAGCATGAATACTAAATTTATCTCATTTAGTAGAAAAGATCGTAAATTAGTACTTTCATTATTAAATGAAATCCCTCATGCAATTGAAGAAATGGTTAAAAGACGAAACGTATGGATAAGAATTGGAGAAAAACTACATCCTGGTGAATATTCGAAGCGTTTTCCTCATGCTGAAAATTTATTCAGTATACTTAGAAACGAAAAACAAGTAAGTACATACCAAAGTAAAATTACTAAATACTTAAGTGAAAAAAATCTCACTCAATTAACAAGTGAATTAATAAAACGTCCTGGAGAGTTTGCTAGAAAACTAGATTTTGTTTTGCGTTCATTTACTGAAAAAAATGACCAACAATATATTGTTTCACAGTTTTCAATCGTTTGTAAGGATGTGTCAACTCCGGTTCTATTGAGTCTATGGAATCATTTTAATAAACGTAATGATGAGAGAAGAATTCGCACCTTTTTTCCTAAAGGAAATATTGCGAAACTCTATGCAATTGAAAATAAAATAACAAAACTTAGTGAAGTTATAATCGATGCTGTTTTAAATGTTGTTAAAAAAACTTTGTCCGTACGTTTTTCTGTTAAAGAATCTCTTGGCAAAGTATGGTTAGATGAATCCTATCGTAACTTTACCTTACCTAATGGATTGCGTTCGGCAAGTAAGTCACTTAGAACAATTCCACGGGGTTCCCATATTCCGATTGGTGAAGGTGATATTATTAGATTCTTTCTTTATTGGAAAGAAGGAGATGTAAATGGAGTACATACCGGAACTGTAGATATTGATTTAAGTGCAGTTTTTTACGATGATAATTTTAATTATATAAGTGATATCTCTTACTATGAGCTAAAAAGTAAACGGCTTAAATGTTATCACAGTGGTGATTTCACAAGTGCTCCTAAAGGGGCTAGTGAGTTCATAGATTGCCATATTCCTACTCTTAAAAATAATGGGATTCGTTATGTTGTATTAAGTGTAAATAGTTATTCAGATCATTCATTTTGTAATTTACCTAGTTGTTTTGCTGGATGGATGCTACGAGACGATTTTAAGTCTGGTAAGGTCTTTGAGCCTAGTACTGTAATGGATCGCTTCGATCTAGCAAATGATCAAAAAATAAGTATTCCACTAATTTTTGACACTTTCGAACAGAAAGTTATTTGGTGTGATTTAGGTTTACAAGACAATATTGAGTACTATAACAACGCAAAAAGCAATTCGAATAGTTTAGCAATACTAACTGAAGCTATGACTGAAAAGAATAGTATTTCTCTTTATGAACTATTAGAGTTACATGCTATTGCCCGTGGTGAACTTGTATCAAATAAAAATGAAGCAGATACAGTGTTTTCATTCAATGAAGAAGTTACACCATACCGTTATGATTTAATAGTAAGTGAGTTTATGAGCTAAGTTTTATCCCCTAGACAATATAATAAAGTCTGGGGGATATTTAGTTTCCACTAATCATTGTTATAAATTCAGCACGCTCAGTACAAAACTCCTTTTCCTCTTTAAATCCAAAATTTTCATAAAGCCGAATCGCTCTTTTATTAAACTTAGCAACTGTTAATCTGAATGTAAAAAGATTAGTCGTTTCATGAATTTCCCCAAGAATAAATTTGAAAAATTCACTCCCAAATCCTTTCCCCGTTAAATCTGGTCTAACTCCCAATCCGATATCAACCATCCTTTTTTCATAAACACCAAACTCGTTCCCTTTTGGTATTTGAGCTGACTGACCAATACAATAAAAGCCAATTAAGTTCTCATCTTGGTCAATAACTGCTGAATATTGATTATTTACTAGTTCATCTAGTCCTTCTTTGCTTAATTCATTATTATAAAAATCGTAAGGTGGGGCATAACTCCAATTAAGAATTTCAGTAGCGTAGGACTCTGTCATTTTACTAATGTATAATTTCATGATTTCTCCTTATTTACTACTTGTTAAGGCTGCAAAAATAAAAAGCATTACTCATTTAAAATAGAGTAATGCTTGATTTAAATTAAGGTCTATCTAAATTAAACAACCTGATCGAGCATAATAAATTTACGAAACTACTCTATTTCTAACAAAAAAGAATACTCCGATATTAATTAATAAAATTCCAAAAAATGCTGCTAATAATAACTGAACACCTAAAATTACACTTGCGTTATCACTAGCGTTAAGGATCCACCAAATACTCGCAATGCCTAAGATGAATAGGTTAATATTAAATGCAATCGACATTGTAGCTAATACATTGTGTGTTTTATTTTGCATTTTAACTTCTACCCACACAGATAAAATCAAGGATACGAAAATAATACTAAGGAATTCAATAAACTGTAGATTCATTTCTTATTCCTCCTAAATTTTATTTGGCAATCAACTTACTATTAGGTTATTCTTTTGATTCGTTATAAAAGAAGAAATTCCTTCCAAAAAATAGCATTATCAGTTTAAATAAGGACTTTTACCTATAACTTTTGGTATAAAATCCATCGAACTTAAATAAAAAGGAACTTGTTCAAAAATTGTCAAAATTTTCTTCACTAAATTAAATAAATTATGTTTTGATATATTTCAACACTCAATAAAAAAGCAATCTTTTCACAAAGATTGCCTTCTTTTTATTTTTCATATTGAGTCCAACTAGATCCATGAATCTTATTTGAAACATCAATTATTTTTTTCTTAACTCTTTGTTCTTCAGAGCCTTTTAAAAATAAGGGTTGGTAATTGTTTCGGCTAGATACTGAAGAAATTGAAAATGGTACAACTTTTATTTCTTTTTGATTTGTGAGTATTCCATTATTTAGATGAAAAGTTTGTTGGAAAACAAATGTATCTTTATCTTTTGGATTTTTATTTCCTCCGAACATAAAATTCCCTAAACTATATACGATAAATTTCCCTTTATACTCTTCGATTCCTTGAACAACATGTGGGTGATGGCCAACTATTAAATCCGCTCCATGGTCAATTGCATAATGAGCTAAATTCTTTTGAGTACTATTCGGTACATAATCTCGCTCGATTCCCCAATGGAAATGGATTAGAATAATTTTCACACCACTTTTTCTTAAATTTTGTATATCATTATTAATTTTAATCCTTAATTCAGGTGAATCATTCCAGCCTTCATAACCTAGTGCAGCAACTTTAACACCTTTAATCGTTGTTACATATTGGTCGTTATAGCCAAAATAGCCTATTTTTTCTTTTTTCAAATTATTAATCGTATCTTCAAAACCTTTTTGCATATAATCATGACTATGGTTATTAGCTAAATTGACCGCTTCAATACCACTTAAAGTTAATATTTTGGCATAAGAAGGATTCCCTTTAAAGCGAAATGTTTTAGTTGCTCTTATTTTTGCATTTGTTAACGTCGTTTCTAAATTAACAGTAGATAAATCATCTTGTTTAAAAATATTATTTAGCCCTTTCGTAAAATAAGCTAATCCATTTTTATTTGCTTCTGCTGGAAAAGAATTAATATATTGAAAATCCTCATCTGATCCAAGTGTAAAATCGCCAGCTGCACTAATTTTTATAGTCGTTTCTATGTTTTCTGGTTTTTTTGTCGTATTGTTATTTTCTGGCTTTTGAACTGGTGGCTTTATAGCTGGCTTTTTAATCGATTTTGGTTTTTCTACTACTTTATTTTTAGCTTTATTTTTAGTGTCACTTTTTACTAAATTGCTTTCTTCATAAACTTTCTTATAAACAAAATAACTAAATCCTGATATACAGCCAAATAGAACTAATATCATAATCCAAATAAATATTTTTTTACTATTTCTTTTTTCAGTATTTTTATCCTTCCGACTCCTCATATGTATTTATATCTCCTTTTTATATCTTTGCTAGAAATATATTTTCCATTATTAGTTAAATAAAAAAATTCTATTTCTTTTTAGTACGGATACCTGAACCTCCCCTACTACATTTAGACAAAGATTTAACATATAATCGCTCAAAATATTGATAAAGAAAACTAGTCGACTGACGAGCCTAAGCTTTTATACTTTCTTAAAGTGAAAAAAGAGAAAGTGAGCCTTTCTCTCACTTTCTAATAGAAGAAACTATTTCGTTTCTTAATTTTTCAACGTTAATACATATGCCACAAATTCATTTAGATTATCTTTTAACATCACTTTTGAAACCAATATTTTTTTACCGGATGGACTCCAAGTAATTGGCCCAGCAATCTCGTCTAAATCAGTCGATAATTGTGTTATCTTTCTAGATTTGACATCAATCACGAATAATCCTCTTTCTCCCTTATCTTCCGAAATGACGGAAAAAGCTAATGTTTTGGAGTTTGGCGACCAGCCTGCACCGAAAATTTGAGTTCCAGTAGCTAAAGATACGGTTTTTCTTCCAGTTTCATCGGTAATAAACAACTCTCTTTTCGTTGCTGCAATTTTTCTAACAATAGCGAATTGCTTTTGATTTGGAGATGGAATAACCCATTCAACTTTTTGTTCGTTGTATTTTTTTCTTATTAAATTAACTTTATCAGAGTTAGCATCAATCTTTTTTACTTGTCCATTTAGATCAGCCGAATACATTTGCTGAAATATTGTTGAATAAATGATTGTATGATTGTCGATCCAACGTCCTTCTGTCGCAAATGCATAAATGGTATCTGGCTCTGACACTTTAACCTTCCCAGTTCCTTCAGAATTTATAATAAAACCTGTACCAGAATTTCCATCCTCTGTTTGTTTATAGAAAATATGCTTTTTATCAGGTGAAATTACGGCACCTACTTGATCATGCTCCTCACTTGCTAATACTTTTGATTTGTTTGTGTTTAGATCATAAGAGAATAAATTAATGTGATAAGTATAATCACCATTATCTGTCATTACTGATTTTGGTAATTTCGTATTTTTTTGCTCAGTTAAAATTGTATGATCATCCAACCAATCCGTCCCACGAATACCCTCAAATCGATCTATTTTCTCAAGGGCTAACTCGTTTGTTACAACCTCTTCATTTCCTGTTAACACGGTAATTTTTTTATGCTTTTTTTCAATTACTATATCGTCATTTTGACTTTGACATCCAGATATTAATAGTATTGTACTAACTAGAAAAAATACTTTAATTATGTACTTTTTAAACATCACATCACCTTCCTACATTCGTACAAATTTTATGATACGTTTAGAATGTTTCTATTTTTAACATTTCATGTTTCCAATTTGTAAACTTTTACTTCGCTAACGGAAATGTAATGATGAAATTTGATCCGCTACCTTCACTCGATTCAACATGAATCGTACCATTTTGCTTTTCAATTAAATCCTTTGTTAAAGCAAGCCCTAAACCCGATCCTCCAGATTGACGAGAACGATCTTTATTTACTGTAAAAAATGGTTCAAATATTTTATCCACTAATTCCGATGAAATACCAATACCCGTATCTGATATATTAATAACTAAACAATTATTTTCAATCCTATTCGAAACATTTATCTCACCATTTGTTTTATTATATTTAATGGCGTTATCTAATAAGTTCATAATGATTAATGTAAAGCTTTCTTTATCAATAAGAATCGTTGCATGTTCAAAATTTGTACGAATAAATAAACCAAACTTAGTCATTTTCCCTTTCATTCTTAAGCAGATATCTTCTAAAAGGGAATATACATCGACTTTTTCTTTTACAATTTCAAAATCATATTTCTCAAGTTCTGCAAGCTTTAATATTTTTTCGACCATATCGTAAAGACGAAGTGATTCTTTCCCTATATTACTAATTGCTTCTTCTAATAATTTTGGATCATCCGAATACATGTCTAATAAATCAATATAAGCCCTAATTACAGTCAGTGGGGTTTTAAACTCATGTGTAATCGAGCCAATAAACTGCTTTTGTTGTTTTTCTAAAACTTTAAGCTTTTCAACAGCTAATTGCAGATTTTCCTTTTCTTGTTGAATGCCTTTTATATTTTTTTGAATTTCATTACTCATGTAGAAAATTGCTTGGCTTAAATAACCCAATTCATCTTTTCGACTTAAAATAGAACGGTCTGGATAGTTTCCTAATTGAATTTCCTCCGTTACTTTTCTAAGTTTTAAAATACTCATAACAAGTGAATTAAAAAAGAAATATCCTATAATAAAACTAAGAATAGTAGTTACTAAACCTATTTTAATAAACAGTTTAATTGTATTATCATAAAACTTCTGATTATTAATTAATGAATAATCGAACTGAACAACCCCAATTTGATTATTAGCATTATAAATTGGTGCAAAATAAGATAATGTTTCACCGCTCTCCTGATATGCAATTTTACCTTTTAACGCATAACTTAAGGTATCTCCTACATCTCTTGTAGATTCTAAAGGAAGAGAATCTCCTACAACTTTTCCAGACATATTAAAAATTGTGACATGAAGACTACTAATAATCCCAATCTGCCTAGCAATTTCCCGACCATATCGTTTGAAAAAATCTTGAGGATTTTCTGATGTTTGACTTAAATAAACTTGCTTTACATATACATTTGCTAATTTACTTTGCCTAGCAAGTGTTTCTTCAGTTTGTTTTTGCTGGTTTTGTTTGATACCTTGTAAGACTAATATACTTAATACAATGACAGTTCCGATTAATAGCATGGCTAAAAATAAGCTCGACTTAACTTTAATACTCAGTTTCATTTATTTTCACTAGATATCTTATATCCGACTCCAAAAACAGTTTGAATCAAATGTTGATAGGAATTACCTAGCTTTTTACGTAAACGTTGTATATGAATATCGACAGTTCTCGTTCCACCGATATACTCCATTCCCCACACTAAATCTAATAATTCATCTCTGCTAAAAATTCGATCCATATTGGAAATTAATAAAACAAGAAGGTCGAATTCTTTAGGGGTTAATTCTATATTTGTTCCATCAACTGTCACTTTTCTCTGAGCAGGGATTACTTGTAGCTTGTTAATTGAAATGCTCTTTTTTTCATCAGGTGTTGATTGTTTTTTTAATCTTCGAAGTAAAGATCTAGTTCTAGCAAGTAATTCCCTAATATCAAACGGTTTCGTTATATAATCGTCGGCTCCAAACTCTAACCCTAAAACTCGATCAATAATATCATCCTTAGCTGTAAGTAAAATAATGCCAAGTCCTTCTTTATTTCCTATTTGTTTACATAGGTCCAAACCGTTCATTACAGGCATCATAATATCCGATATTAAAATATCTGGATTAAAATCTGGAATCTTATCTAATGCTTCTTTTCCATTAAATGCGTTTTCTACGATAAATCCTTCTCTACGAAATGCGTAAGTTAATGGATCTACAATACTTTTTTCATCATCTACAATTAATACTTTTCCTTGCAATTGTCTCACCTAAATTCATAATTTATGTTTTTATTTTTATTTACTTAAACTTTATTTTTTGGCTTATTAATATTTTCCTTAGGAAAAATTATAGATGGCTCGGTACTGAATTACTAAACGTTTTTACTATAAATGCAAAAAATTTACAACTTGGAAACATCTTGTTCTTTTTTTAATTATTTGTTCTTATCATTAATTAGTTTGGACAATATTCTAGTGCTTTATCTGACAGCATACATTTAGTAATGAGTACATTTGGGAGGGAGGTAGGAACTAAAGCAAATAACTAAATTCCGTAAAAAACTACTAAAATTTTATAACTAGAAAGGAGGTAACGTTGCCTAATTGTTTGCTACCAAACCATAAATTCATGATAGTAGCTTCGTCAAAATTGGATATGTAGAACAGTGAAGCAAACATGAATTTATAGATTTTATAGATTAATGGCAACGGGATTCCATGGAAAGTTACCATATTCGAAATATGCAAGATAAATGTAAAAAATATAAACTCTGCCATGTAGTGTTTCAAACTTCTGAAAGAGCTTTATTAGAAGGGATTTTATTAGATAACAATTCGAGTAGCGCGGACTTACTCGTCTCAGAGGACCTCGCCTCACCTGAATCACGTTATTTTGAAGTAAGACAAAATGACGGCGAAACTTTTAGCCCTAGGTACCGAGTGTATAAAAAGGTCACTGTACCACTTTCTTCAGTTGCAGCAATCTATTTGTATCCGTATTACTACCCAAGTTATCCATATATTTATCAAAGAAATTATCATCCGCAATAGTAAAAAAAGCATCTAGAATATAGATGCTTTTTCATTTTAGATTTTGAATTTTTATTCCGCTACAAATGCAAATATCGATAAAGGTTTGATTTCATTAGAAGTAATAGACTCTTCTAGCATTTTTGCTTCTGATCGAATCAGTCCATTTAATTTACTAGGCATATTCTCAATATTATTGAGTTCAATATCGATATCCCCTAAAGTCTTATTAACTTCCCATCTAGCATCCTGTAACTGTGGAGAGAATATAGATGTTTCATTCATTATGTTCCATCCTGAAGCTTCACAAATATTTTTAATATCATTTGGAGTAAAAAGGGTGCGAATGTTTGATTCACTATTTTGTTTTAATGACTCATACTGAGCTTGAATTAAAATAGATAGTAAATGCGGGTACTGCTCAATTGAGCTAATTCTTGTATCCCATTCAGCAAAGCATAGTTTTTTGCCCCATTTTTTAATCTTTTTTAAGACATCAATAAATTCTTCATGTGATTTTAAGTACCACGAACAGTGAGACATAACAATATAATCAAACTCATTTTCATGGAAATCAACAGTTGGTGATAATATGTCAATTTCAAAATCCATCTTTAATTGTTTACCTAATTGCGATTGTAATAGGAAGTCTGCTGAATCTCCTAATGAAATTGGACTTCCATATGTTCGTGGGCCAATATCAATTCCATGAACCAATCCATTTTCCCCGACAATATATGCTAAAACGGCAGTCGTATCTCCTTGACCACAGCCTATTTCTAATACTTTACTACCCTTTTCTATATTCCAAAACTCAACTAATTTAAAACGATGTTCTGTTTGAATTTTTTGTATATCAGACATCCCCTTACCTGATGCCATACAATCAATAACTGATTCAACTGCATTTTTTAGCATTGAATTCCTCCTTAGAGATAAAAGTTTTAATGAATCTATTTTTCTATTACTTTTAAATTGAATTTATATTAATCTAATTTAAAGTTTACCTCTCCTACACCCAAATCCACATTTATTGTTAATTTAACATCAGCGTTTTCGTACGCTTCATTAACATAAACACCATTTCCTTTTGAAATTAAATCGACTACATTTGCCTTGCCAATCCCCTTACTTAAATTTATCTTTACCCCCACATCAGAAGGTAACACGATGGTCGTTTTTCCAACCCCTGTTTCAATATTTGCTTCGAAGCTTTTATTCCAGCTTCCACCTAAATTAACATTAAGCTCCCCGACTCCAGCCTCGATTTCTAATTCATTTAAATTCAGTCCACGTAAATCAAGATTTGTTTTTGATGCGCCAGTATTAACATCTAAATCTATCGGAAGTTTATTCGAAAGCTTCAAATTCCATTCATTCTTTAATTTACCAATTTTCACTTTTGGAAAATGCTTTTTAGATTGGTCAATTCTTACTTCTCCTGTGGAATCTTTAAGCTTATATGATACATCTGGATTAAAAAATTTATTGTTATATTCGATCGTTCCTTCTACCCAATTTTTTATACCTTTTGAAACGTTCATTACTCCGGCACCTAAATCTAAACTAACATCCAATTTTTTAGCTTGGTCTTTATGAATAGAAATAGTTTCTTCTTTTACCTTTTCATTGTTAAAAATTGAACAACTAGCAAGAACGAATACCGAGGTAATCATTAATAAAGCAGACATAATAACTTTTTTCATTTTTTAACCTCCAATTAAAAACTTCTTATAATCACATTTTATGGAAATTAAAAAATCTAGATAACATCCTGCAGTATCAATCCGTCTACGACCAAAGTATGAAAGTAATTAAAGTACGAGATATCCATTAATAATTATTAGATTTTTTGACAGCATTCTCCTTTAATTGTTTATAAAAAGATTAATAATTCCAACCGAAACTAGTCATTCCTTCAAATTCAAAACAATTACATACGTTTTCTTGAATGCGAATAAAATGTAATGAAGGAATTGTAAAGGAGGAGAATATATGACAAGTTCTCCACTAACAACTGATCAAATGATTTCAATTATACAAAACGGCCTTAAAAAAACTGAATCCTCAAAAAAAGTAGTTATTGTAGGCGCTGGAATGGCTGGTTTGACCGCAGCTTCATTATTAAAAAATGCAGGACACCATGTCACCATTATCGAGGCAAATGATCGAATTGGAGGTCGTGCATATACTTTGCGTGCCCCGTTTAGTGATGGGCTATATTTAAATGCTGGTCCATTACGAATCCCAAATGTCCATCATTTAACTTTAGAGTATATTAGAAAGTTCAATTTGCCAGTAAATGAATTTATTAATGAAACCCCAAACGATATCATTTATGCAAATGGAATAAAAACGAATCAAATTAACTATAAAAGCAATCCCGACATTTTAAATTATCCAGTAGCACCAAACGAAAAAGGAAAAACTTCAGATGTATTATTGGATCATGCATTGCAGCCATTTATCAATTTTATTAATCAAAATCCATTAACTAATTGGGAGATAGTCGAAAAAAGGTATGGTAATATTTCATTTGGTTCTTTTTTAAATTCGTACTTTTCAGTTGGTGCTGTTGATATGATTGGGGTGCTCCTTGATTTTGAAGCATTTATGGGAATGTCCTTTTTAGAAGTATTAAGGGAACAGGTCGCTTTTAAATCAGCAACGAAATTTTATGAAATAACAGGAGGAATGGATCTATTACCAAAAGCGTTTCTTCCTCAATTAAAGGATAATATACTATTAAATCAAAAGCTGACTAAAATTATTCAAAATGGTAATTCCCTAACGATCCAAACAACTGACAATAAAACCGCAAATCAATACATTATGAACGCAGATCTTGCCATCATAGCTATACCATTTTCACTTTTAAGATTTGTGGAAATTGAGCCATTTCATTCGATTTCTTATTACAAGCGAAAAGCAATTCGCGAAATAAACTACATGTCTGCAACAAAAATTGGAATTGAGTTTAAAAGTAGATTTTGGGAGAAATATGGTCAATTCGGTGGTATGTCTACAACCGATTTGCCTACTAGACTTTCACTCTATCCCAGTACTGGGATTGGCACCACTGGTCGAGCAGTAGTGAAGGCAAGCTATACGTGGGCAGATGAGGCTCTAACATTGAGTGCCTTAACCGAAGAAGAACGCATTCACTATGCTTTACGGGACTTGTCTAAGATTTGGGGGAACCAAGTTTATACTGAATTTGTAACAGGAACGTCCTTTAACTGGAGTCAAAATCCATTTTCTGTTGGTGCCTTTACATTTTTTGAACCGGGGCAAGAAGAAGAACTGAATTCTTATATTTCTTCTCCTGAAGGTAGATTGCACTTTGCAGGTGAACATACTTCCCGATCCCATGCTTGGATTCAAGGTGCTATTGAGTCTGGTATACGGGCTGCTAATGAAGTTAATAGCATATACTAAACTACTTAAAAGTAAGAAAGACCGGGTAATCACTGCCCGGTCCGATTTTAATCTAACAAATATTTTTCATTTTTACTTTCACTCATCTAATGGTAGTTTATATCAAACGTTTTGTTTAAGGTCTGTTCAATTTGCCCAAACGAAACCTGATTTTTTTAATTACTAACTATTATTATTGAATCGGACCACCTGGCCTAAATCGACACATCATAATTTCATCAACAAATCGGCCATTAGCTTTTATATTCCCTCTTTTAACACCTTCAACTTTAAACCCAAACTTTTCATATAACGCTTGTGCCTTAGGATTTGTCTCCAATACTCCTAGCTCTACTCTCTCTAACATTAACCAATGATCTGCCAAATCTAATACTTTCGTCAGCAAAGCTTTTCCAATTCCTTTATTATGATGATTTCCATCAGTTGCGATAAATAAATCTCCTACATTAGACCTGCGACCTGTTCTTTGCACTAAACCAACTATCCCTACTACATCTCCATTACATTCTGCTACAAATTCAAATTCGTTTGCTTGTAAGTTTCTAATTCTATTTTCCATCATGTCTACTCGCATACTAGGTAGAAATATCATATATGGAAAAACATTTTCTTGGGTGCATATACGATGAAGTGCCTTAGCATCATTTATTTCTACTGGTCTAATCAATACTTCCATCTATGTTCACTCCTACAACATTTTTATTTTAATTCTTCAAGCCATTCATGATTAGATTGATGTATCAAGATTGCTTCACGTAACCATACTTTCTGTGAAAGGTTCAAATAATCTTTCACGTTTTTAAAGTCTTGATGATCCTTTTCTCTTGTATTTCTAACCTTATATAAAAGCACTATTTCTGGATTCAAGTAAGGAATCCCTTCATTTGTAACACGATAAAATGAGTCAAGCTTACAAGTAATCGATTCATCTCTTCTAAACTTCCAATCATTTAACTCGATTTCATTTAATAAAACTTCTAATTCATCTTTTGTCTTATCATTTTTGCTATGTATTTCATGAATAGGTAGTTCTAAATATTCATTCTCCCAAGTTGATACTTTCCCTTTATTGACTTTATTAAACGTCCAGCTATGTAAATATTCTTTAAGATATAGTTGATCCTTACGCGCAATGGCGATTTCAATATCATGGTGATTTCTCGTTTGTTTTTCTAAGAAAAGGTCAATTGCCCATCCACCAGCTATATACCATCCTTTATTAAAATCCTTCATTTGTTTATAAACTTTATTACATTGTTCAAAAGACATAGCTTTCCTACCTCCTAATTAAAAAAGTACCACACAAAATGTATGATACTTATTAATGGATTTATTTAGTTCTAATAAATAATAATTTTTCTACCTTAGGATGAATTGGCTCATCTGCATAAGAACGATTTGATCGATCATATGGTTGAAACCCTTCATCTGTAGGCTCACTTTGATCAATATCATCCGAATAAAGTTGTGTTCCTGAATCATCTGAAACAATTGAGGTCTCCGAACCATCAGAAACTATAGTAGGACCGTAATTAATAGATAATACAGTGAACAAACACAATATTGTTATAATGTTGAATAGTCTTTTCGTCATGTTATTTCCTACTTTCGATAATTTTTAATAGAGTGCTATTGTATTCTTTATATAACATGTTTTGTTTTTCTAACGATTCGTGTTTTTCATAGTAATCTGTAACAACATCATAGTATTTGATTAATTTTTCATGATCATTGGTTTGTACCCATAATGGCAAGCCCACTTCACGTAAATATGGAACTAAATTTGCTTCGTCCTTTTTTGCCTCTAGTAATAAAACCTTCATTCGAATATAGGATGCACTATTTCTATCCTTTATTTTGGAGAGATTCTTACATAACAACTTTGTAGCCGTCTCGTAATCATTTATGATCATCATATTATTCGCTATATTTGAAATGACTAAAAAGTATTCTTCAGTACCCTCCTGTATGTTAGATAAATAGTCTTGATAATACTTTATTGCTTTTTTATGTTGATTAGAATGATAGTATAAATAGCCTAAATTATGTAAAGCACTCATATGTATTGTTTTATCACTTAATATGACAGAAGAATCTAGTATTTCAATTAGAAATTGCTCGGCTCGATCTAAAAACTTGCTCTTAATTAATTGAAGTGAAAGTAACATTTTTGCATCAAGAATTCGTTTAATATTATTATTTTGTAGAAAAATAGGAATTGCTTTATTACAAAAATACATAGATAAAGAAGTCTGATTAATAAAGCTATATACTAAAGCTCTATAGAAGCAATATTCCTGGAAATCGATCTCGAGGTTTGGCGTAATTTCTTGTACTTCATCCATTACTAGAAGAGAGTCATTATATCTTTTTTCTTTTATGTAATATATTGATAGTGTAAACAAATATTTTATCGTTTCATATTGGGAAAATTTCTTCTTTTTTGCCTCAAGTTGTTTCCATTTTTTCTTTGCCATTTTAAGATCTTCAATAAAAATATAATATCTCCAAATTGTAATACAAAAATCATTTGATATATTAGTATAATTTATACTTTCCTCTTTACCAATCAATTCTTCAAACAGCGTTTTACTAGAATCATAGTCAGCTCGTTCGATTGAATTCCATAATCGTTTAAGTTGACCAGTCACTTCATCTATACTATCATTTTCATCTATTTCAACTCGCATCTTTTTTAAAAGCAATTCAATCGTTTCTATACCAGCCTCTTTTGTACCGTTTTCAATTTTACTTAAATGCGAAACAGAGCATATTCCTTCACATAATTTCTCCTGGGTCCATCCTAATTTTTTTCGATGATGAAAGATCATCATGCCATAATCCATAATAAAATCTCCTGTTCGCCTTTATTTAAAATAGATATTTATATGACTAGAAACTATTAATTTCTTATATTAATATTTTTAATTTTCTCTTAATAATTAAATTTTATTAGATTTTCCGACACATTAATATACATTTTCGATTTTTTTCAGACAAATTATATTCAAAAAATTTTCCCAATACAAAAAAGTCAAACAGAATGGTATGATTTTAGTACAAGCAATTAAACGATACTAACGGCTAATAACTTCATTAGTATTTTTTAAATGCACCCCCATTTAATAACCAGTTTTAAAGCAAGATGTAATCATTACATCTTGCGATTTTTTTGATTAAAGCTATTTTTATTTCTATAAATAATTTAAATATAGTTTTTAGTTTTCAAGCCACCAAGTAATTTAATAAATTTAAGCTAGTAATCTTCCAAATTAATTTATACTCGTAGAGGTCCCATATGACAAAAAAACCACTCACTTTATATTTGGTAATTATTGGAATAACCTTCATTATTATATTAACATTAAAACTATCTATTGAAAAAGAAAAACAGAAGAGATTAGACGATGAAGCGTCTACTGAATTAATAATTGAACAAAATGTTCAAAATTCTGTAAGAAACTACATTACAGCTTTAAAGTGGAAAGATGTTGAGATTTATAACTCTGTTGTAGTAGATTCATTAAAAATCAGCAATCACTCTTACTACTTTACTAAGATAATGTCTAACGTAATTGATGCAAAATTCATCGGTGATAATCTATCTGTCATTCATTTAAATAAGAAAGATCATAAAACTACGGTACATATAAAATACGAAATAACATTTGTTGACGGGATAAAGCCTGAAGGAAATTATAAAAACGGTAGAAATATATGTAATGTAACACTTGATCTTGTTAAAATAAAAAATAAATGGGTCATTTCAAGTATTTATGATTTAAAAGTTATTTAAATAAAAATATGTTCTCAATAAAGACCGTGATAAATGAAGAAAGTCCACTAGGTGATAATTTCCCTTGTGGTTTTTTTATGTATTTAATCTTTTTCCCTGTCTTTATCTATGCATTTTCTCCAAAAAATTTATACAAAAAAGGAGGTCTCAAAAGTACGCTGACTTTGAGATCTCCTTTTTAAGTCATCTGTAGTTTCTTCCCAAATCAATTAGCCTAGTTGCTAAAACAAAACTGATTAAATTGTATCTAAATCTTTCAGCAACATATCTTTACTTTCTTCAAACTTTACATCTTTTACATATTCATACGCTTTGGTTTTAGCAGCTAAGCTCTCAGGAGGCTGATTTAGTTTTGCATACGCTCTTGATAAAGCCTCATATGCATATGCAATGTAAAATGGCTCTACCTCTGCTTCTAAACTAATTTTGACACATTTTTCTGCATAATCTAAAGCCGCTTCTCCTTGCCCTATAACAGCATACACACGTGATAATTGCCAATATCCAATCGATATGTTTCTTGGTGTATGGCTCTCTACTTTTGTCCAATGCCAAAAAGAGCTATGACATAAATGAACCATTTCTTCTGTTTCACTTTGAGATCTATTTCCTAATTCAAGTAGATCCCACACTTTATTAAAACATGAAGCAGCAAGCTCCCTATGAGTGAAGCTATTTTGTTTAATCGTCTCTTCCATAATTTACTCCTCCATAAATAAAATCAAGAATATGTATTACCTCAAATCTAGGTATAATTTTATTCACATACCGAGTTTGAGTCAGCATCACAGCTAACTTTAGTTTCAAAGCCTGTTGAGCTATTTTTAATTTGAATAACTGCATTTCTTCGTTGTTCTTCTAACTTCAATCCTTTTTCCCCAACGGATTGTTCATAATAATTTATTTCTTGTTCTTGTCGCTCATCAGCATTAGCATTAAAGCTCATTAAAATACCTACTGGAGTTGCTAAAACTAACAAAAATACACCAATTCTAAGAGCCGCGTACTTAAATGTTTTGTACCCGTTTTTTAATAATTTATCCATATGTATAGATCTCCTCAAATTGAATATAATATCCGAAATTCTTTAGCAAATCTTGACTAACAATACTATTCTCTGTTCTATTCATATTTTCCTGTTTTCCACTTATGGATCATAAAATTCTATGGGTAATCCTGACCAAATGCTTATTTCAAAAGAACAAAAAACGCGTCCATACAGATGAAAATTAATTCATCTATTTGAACGCGTTTATCTTAATTCATTATCTTTATTGTTGCTAATCTGCTATTCACCTAAATCTACATTGTGGTAAACTCGTTGAACAACTTCTAAAATTTTATGACAAACGTTGAAACACCAGCATTTTCAATCGTTGTTTTCCTGTCTGAATCGCTACATTTATCATAAGCTCAGCGTCAACATAAATCAATTACCATAAAAAAAGACAGCCATTTAGCTAACTTCTTCATTGATGTTTATTCAAATAAGCAATATAATTGTCAACTCTTTCAGCATTGCCATTTCCAGCTTTTGCGCTATTGAAAACAACAATTTTTCCTTCAGAATAATTAAGCTTATTGTCTAAATCGTGCATTATTCGATGAGTGTACAATAAAGCTTTTACATCTTTTTTATCAATCGCCAATCTTATTAGCTTGTTTGCCAAATCTAAATCATCATACAAATCTCTATTTTTATCTGCTTTGATAAGCAATTTTTCAAGATATGTAGGTACATATGCCAATTCAGTTTTTTTATCTTCCCAAGCTGGAGAATTTGGATTTTTGAATTGTTGATAATTTAACCAGCCAGTTAAATTATTTAAAATATCGTGTGTCCTTGCAATATCTGCTCCTTCTTTTGTAACTGGAGGAATTTTTTCGTTATCGTATTTTATGTTTGTAACATGGTATTCCTTATCAAAAACAATAATTTTAACAATTTTCCAAGATAAAAATGAAACAGCTATCAAACCTGCAATCAACAAGGCAATTTTCAAATATTTATTCATTTTAATAGCTCCTTTAAAATTATTATAATTATTAATATTATTTAAATGGAAGCAAATTTCCTGTCAGGATAAGTAAACAAAAAAACAAACCAGACATCAATTAAGATATCTGGCTAATAATTTAAGCAATAAATTTAACTTTCATTGTTGCTCCTGTAGAAAAGCTTCTATTCACCTAAGTCCACATTGTGGTAAACTCGTTGAACATCTTCAATATCTTCAAGAACGTCTAACATTTTTTCAAACTTTGCAAAGCCATCTTCTGGAAGAGTTATATCATTCTGCGCTAACATTGTTAATTCAGCTACTGTAAACTCCGTAATACCTACATTTTTAAACGCTTCCTGTATTGCATAGAATTGGTCTTGATCAGCATAAACAATAACAGCGTCTTCTTCTTCTAAAATATCGCGAACATCAACATCTGCTTCCATTAAGATTTCAAGAACTTCATCAGAAGTTTTACCTTCAAGTCCAATTACAGCCGTTGCATCGAACATATATGATACTGAACCTGTTACACCAAGGTTACCACCGTTTTTACTAAATGCAGCACGAACCTCTGCAGCTGTACGGTTTACATTATTAGTAAGTGCATCAACAATTACCATTGATCCATTTGGTCCGAAACCTTCGTAACGAAGTTCATCAAAGCTTTCTTCAGAACCACCTTTTGCTTTTTCAATCGCACGATCAACAATATGTTTCGGTACACTATAGGTTTTCGCACGCTCTAGTACAACTTTTAAAGCTTGGTTTGATTCTGGATCCGGCTCACCTTGCTTCGCTGCTACATATATTTCACGTCCAAACTTTGCATAAATACGACTAGTATTTGCATCTTTTGAAGCTTTCTTCTCTTTAATATTATTCCATTTACGCCCCATCTTGTTCCACTCTCTTTCAACTTTAAATCTACGATTAATTTACTATGTATTTGACTTTCGCCAAACATTTACATTTAATATTATACCTCATTTATACTTTTTTTCGAAATTAATCGTTACTAAAAATTAGTGGAAATAAAAAACATTACTTCTAGTTTTGAAGTAATGCCTTTATTTTTAAATAACCTTTACTTTTATCAAATAAGTAAAATAATTATTCCCCTTCCAAATACCTTTTACTTCATATATTCTTTCCCCTTTTTTAGATCCAAGTTGGAATGAGTAACTTCCATAATTATCTAAATTATGTTCATAAATATATGTTTTCTTAGACCCTGTGTGTTCTAATATTTCCACATTTTCGGGTCTTTCCGAAAAATAAATCCTTAGAAGCTCTCCTTCTAATGCTGGAATAGCTACTTCTTCTTTAATATTTTTATATGTACTAATTGCTGATTTATCTTTATTTAATAATTTTCCCCAAGAATAATTTGCTATTTTATAAGGAATTGTTTTATCTGCTAGCTCAAATTTAACTTCCGGTTTTTCATCTTTAGACAAAATTGTTTGGTTAATAATGATCGAAATCGTAAAAATTGCCACTATATATAAAATCCCTTTTTTAAACATCGAACTTCCGCTCCATATTTTTTCATTTAATAAGTTTAATGTAATCTATTTCTATTAATTTGTATATTGGGAAAATTCTGTACTTTTTTAAAATGTTCCATCAACTAATTTATACTATTCATCTTATTAAAATAAGATAATTTCAACATATTTTTCATAGAAATAACAAAAATTAAGGTAAGATGTGGAAGAAGTAATAGAAAGGATTGATAAAATGTTTAATAATAATCCAGAATATTGGATTTCTAAACTTGGACTAGAAGCACATCCAGAAGGGGGATATTACAAATCTACCTATCAATCAAAGGAGCAAATATCTGATCGTGAATTAACGGTAATTTTTGATGATCATAGATTGCTTTATACTAGTATCTATTTTTTGCTACAATCACATGATATTTCTCATTTTCACAGATTAAAGTCTGATGAATTATGGTATTTCCATGCAGGAAGTTCATTAACGGTTCATGTTATACATGAGAATGGTCAATACGAAGAAATAAAATTAGGACTTCATTTAGAAAATGGTGAAGTTCTTCAATATTTAGTACCGAAAAATTCTATTTTTGGTTCATCAGTTATGGAAGAAAATACTTTTTCATTAGTAGGCTGTATGGTTTCACCTGGATTTGATTTTAAAGACTTTGAATTATTTACTCAAGAGCAATTACATAATAAATACCCTGAACATAAAGAGATAATTAATAAGTTAGCTTATAAGGTACTTCCTTATTAGATCAAAATAAAGAAAGTAAGCTTTTAGCTCACTTTCTTTTTTTGGGAATAGGGAAATGAAATAACTAACTCGAAGTTAAGGTAATCTTTTTAAATCATATTTCACTGGATTTCTCGTTACGATTTCGTCATTTTGAATTTTTAAAATTAGCTCTAGCCATTTTTGATTACTTCATATTTAAATAACTAGTACTCACAAATCCTTTTTTACCATTGTAAGAAACAATTGCCCAATTATAATCGATTTGAGTTTTTCCTTCAGTTTGATAGCCAAGGAAGCTGACTTTTGCACCTTTAGGAATTACTGTAAGAATTTTATTTTTTGTACTAGGACCGCTACGTAAATTTAAATTAGCTTTTGTTGTAACAGTAGTCGGTACTTTTTGTAAGTATTTAGTACTTACATAAGCTATACCATTTTTAGTAGTTGTTGTTTTAATTTGCGCCCAGCTAGCATTATAGTATTTTACAATCTCAATTTGATCTTTCTTTCTTAAAGTGTCTACTACTTTTGAACTTGTATTTGGAGCACTTCTTACGTTTAATACACTTGCAGTTACTTCATATACACTAATCGGAGCATTTAAAACTGCTGCACTAGCATGTGTCGGCACGGCTGTTACACCATTTGAAACTAATAATGCGCCAGATAAAGCCATAGTTGATACAAAAGCTTTTAATAATTTTTTCTTCACTTTAAATTCCTCCTCTCACTTTACTTCTCAATAATATTGAATCAATGTTTCAAAATTGGTCATGAGATGTATCCAAATTGTAAACTTTTCAATTGTACTAATCCGATACATCTAACAGGAAAAATTTGCATATCCTTCCAAATTTATGGACATTCTAATTTTTGTATTTGTATGAATGGAGGCAAATTATGGATAATCAAGCGAACAATGAAGAAATATTGACGAATCGGCAAGGCCATCCAGTAACAGATAATCAAAACGTAAGAACCGTTGGTAATCGGGGACCAACAACTTTAGAAAACTATGACTTTCTTGAAAAAATCTCACATTTTGATCGTGAACGAATTCCAGAACGCGTAGTGCATGCTCGTGGAGCCGGTGCACAAGGATATTTCGAAGCCTATGGAAAAGTAGGCGATCACTCAATTTCTAAATATACTAGAGCAAAATTATTTCAAGAGAAGGGGAAAAAAACACCTGTGTATGTTCGATTTTCCACAGTTGTAGGTGGTGGACATTCTCCTGAAACTTTACGTGATCCACGTGGCTTCGCTACAAAGTTTTATACTGAAGATGGAAATTGGGATTTAGTCGGTAATAATTTAAAAATCTTTTTTATTCGTGATCCTTTAAAATTTCCAGATATGGTTCACTCATTTAAAGCAGATCCAGTAACAAACCTTCCTGATCCTGAAAGAATGTTTGATTTTCTTCATCTAACACCAGAATCCACTCATATGGTTACATTTATCTTTTCACCATGGGGAATTCCAGCTAACTATCGACAAATGCAAGGGTCCGGTGTTAATACATATAAGTGGGTAAACAAAGATGGCGAGGCAGTACTTATTAAATACCACTGGGAACCGCTAAAACAGGGAATAAAAAATTTATCCCAACGTGAAGCAGATGAAATCCAATCTACAAATTATAATCATGCAACTCAAGACCTTTACGAAGCTATTGAGAAAGGCGATTATCCAGAATGGGAATTATGTGTACAAATCATGAGTGATGATGAGCATCCGGAGCTTGATTTTGATCCACTTGATCCTACGAAACTATGGGATCCAGAAAAGTTTCCTTTTTTACCAGTTGGAAAAATGGTATTAAACAAAAATCCAGAAAACTATTTTGCAGAAGTTGAACAAATTGCATTTGGGACAGGCGTTCTAGTTGACGGATTGGATTTTTCAGATGATAAATTACTTCAAGGTCGTACTTTTTCGTACTCAGATACACAACGATATCGAGTTGGAACAAATTACTTACAACTACCAGTTAATTCACCAAAAAATCATGTAGCAACAAATCAACGTGATGGACAAATGGAATATAAAGTTGACGCTGCGCCAGGTCAAAACCCACATGTGAACTATGAACCTTCATCACTAGGTGGTTTAAAAGAAGCGCCAAAGAATGGAAAAGATCATGAACCTTCGTACAATAATAAGTTAGTACGACAAAAAATTGACCGACCTAACGACTTTATCCAAGCTGGCAATACTTACCGTGCTTTCGACGAAACTGAAAAAAGTGAACTAATTTCAAATTTAGTGGATGCACTAAAAGTTTGTAAGCCTCATATCCAAGAAACGATGGTTGGTTATTTTACAAAAGCTGATGAAGAATACGGACGCAGAGTGCGCAAAGGTTTAGAAAAAGCGAATAGTAATCGAACTGAACACACTAGCACCGAAGCAGCTGATGTCGCGTCTGACAATGCCAAAAACATGGGTCATGAATCGGATCGATATTAAAAGTATCAATTGGGATAGGCAGATGCCTATCCTTTTTAGCGTAATAGTTTATTATTGATTAGTTAAAATTAAAAGAATATTATCTGAATATTACGACTCAATATTCACATTTAAAAGATAAAAGTTTAAAATAAGTTTGTAAGGACAATGATGATACATATGAAACTAATTGAGAGTGGGCTGATACTTAAATGAATAATGTGACTAAGTTTAATATTTTCAAACCAGCAAAAGACATATTTGAGGCATTTGTTGATCCAACTAAAATAGGTAACTTTTGGTTTTCTTCTAGCTCTGAACGATGGGAAGAAGGAAAAGTCATTACCTTAAAATACGATCTTTACAATGCAGAAGGTAAAATTAAAATCATCGAAGTTGAGGCAAATAAGAAGATTGTATTTGCTTGGGGACCTACAGAAGAAGGAAATATCGTAACGATTACATTAAATGAACAAGATCAAAATAACACAATTATTGAAGTGGTGGAAGAAGGCTTTAGTGAAAGCAACCCAGAATATGTTCATCATTTAATCGATAATAAAGAAGGCTGGGTATTTATGCTTAGCTGTTTAAAATGTTATTTAGAATTTGGTGTAACTAAGTTAAGAGGCGGATTAGTGAAATAATTTTAAAATAATACGATAGTCCATGGGGGTTGGCCCATAAGTTAGGTTAACTGGCTCTTGGGTGCCCCCTTTTTAATTATAAATAGAATGTATCATGGTTGGGAATTCTGTAGCCATATCTTAGAGGGGGTATCTCTGGGTTACTTACCATTTGTAGTTGAACTAATTGATTTTTTTCATAGATCATTTGCAGATTTTTATTCGGTTTAGTTAGAAAAAGAGCTGTTTTGGTACTACGATTGTACATTTCCCAACTTGCAATACCCTTACCAGTATGGGTAACTTTTAATTTTATTTGCGGTCCTTGGGATTTAATTGTAGTTATGCTAATTTTATTTGCGATTCTCTATTTTTAATTGCAGTTAGCTGTTTATTTGCATCATTTCACCATTTATTTGCACAATTGAACTCGTTATTTTCCGTTCTATTAAACTTATTTGCAGCACCAGAAATTATTTGCGATTCTCAGACTTTATTTACAGTTAGCTGTTTATTTGCATCATTTCACCATCTATTTGCACAATTGGACTCGCTATTTTCCGTTCTATTAAACTTATTTGCAACACCAGAAATTATTTGCGATTCTCAGATTTTATTTACAGTTAGCTGTTTATTTGCATCATTTCACCATTTATTTACACTGGTTAACTCGTTATTTGCAGTTCTATTATACTTATTTGCAGCACAGGAAATTATTTGTCGCTGCCCTTTTTTAATTTGTAATTGTTACAAAGAAAAAGTATAGCTATTCTCATATGCTGAATATTAGCTACACTTATAAGAATTAACTATACCTTTTCAAGCCTTCTTCAAGAAGTCCAACAGCAAACTCTAACTCATTTTTTGTAACAATTAAAGGTGGATGCCATGTGATGCAATTGGCACCGGATAGCTTAAATGAAAGCCCATTATTGAATCAAAAATAAAGAATTTTTTCTGCTAATTCATCATTCTTTTCTTTTGTATCACGTGACTTGACTAATTCAATAGAAATCAATAATCCGGCAACTCGTATATCGCCAATCTTCTCATACTGTTCATAAAGTTGAACTAGCTTTGTTTTTACGATTTCGGAATGTACTCGGCAATTCTCTTCTAAGTTGTAGTCGTCTATATACTCAATGGTTGAACAAATCGCCGCACATCCTAATGCCGGTTTTTCATGTGTATAATGACCAAGTGATATTTCTTCAGCAACATCGTATTTTGTACGAGTCAGTACTGCAGCTTGAGGAATGACCGCTCCACCTAGCCCTTTTCCAAGAACTAAAATGTCAGGCTCGATTTCAAATTTTTGATGAACATAAAATACTCCACTTCTCATTAAGGCTGTCGGTATCTCATCAAATATTAATAGAATTCCATTTCGATCACATATTTCTCTTAGTCTTTTAAAATAAGACTTTGGTGGAATATGTGTATCAGTTGCTCGAATTGGTTCTAATAAGATTGCGCCAATTTCTCCTTCATTCTCTATCATATATTCGATATGGTCTAGACAAAAATTTGCTACTTCTTCATGCGAATCACTTTTTAATAGATTACGATATCCATTAAAAGGGATTGCTTTTAAAGTACCAGGCATAAGTGGGCCCATATCCTTTTTAAAGACATATTCCCCTCCAACTGAAATTGCATCTAAACCAGCTCCATTGAATGATTCCCACATTGAGATGACTTTATGACGCCCAGTTGCCTTTCGCGCAATTTTAAGGGCTAACCCGACAGCTGCACTTCCAGATGGAGTAAATAGAACCTTGTAATCTTTTGAAGTTGTTTTATTTACTAATGCATTAGCTGCATTAATGACAATCTCAGATGTAAACCTTCTTGGGATAAATGGAAGTTCATCAACTTGTCTTTTGATTGCATCAACTACATATGGATTTTTATATCCAACTTGATGTGAACTATTTCCATGAAAATCTAAATATTTGTTCCCGTTCACATCAATTAGATAACTTCCACTAGCATCGACTATTCCATTAAGACAAGGCGTAGACATTGATTGTCTTACAAAAACTCTATCATCCTCTTGAATGACATCTCTACTAGTTTGATTTAATTGATCCATCCATTCTGTGCGAAGAGGGCTTGAGTTAATATCGCCTTCTCTTTTCAAATGAGTATTTAACATGTAACTTTCTTACCATCTACAATTAAATCATTAATTCTTTCAATTAACATAGGTAATTCACTCATTGATTTAATTGTGAAATCTGCACCATTTTGTCTAAATGATTGTTCAGTTTTTGAAATGATTGCTTCTTTCTCACTATCTGTTAAACTACTAAACTCTTCTAAACTAAGTCCCATTTCTGAACTTCCGATAATGACGCCGACAGACCAAACACCTGCATTAATTCCTTCTTTAATATCCGAAATCGTATCGCCCACTTTCACGACTTTCCATGGGGCTGTTAACTTTAATGCTTCCATGTTACGGTAAATCATATACGGATAAGGTCTACCAAATGAATTTGTTTCGTCAGGTGTAATATAGAAGTCTGGATAATAGCCTTTCGTCTCAGCATTTGGAACGACTACATCCATCATTTTATTAGTGTAGCCTGTTGTTGAACCTATTTTAAGACCTTTATTCCTCAATTCCTGTACTACTTCAATGACTCCAGGAATCGGATCTGCATAGTCAGATAGTGAAGCCATTAGAGCTGGCTCAAAGTTTGCATAAAGTATATTCACATCTTGTTCATTGAATGGTCTCTCATATTTTCCGATCCAAAGCTTAGAAATTCTAGGCATTGAAAGCATTTCACGAATATGATCGATTTTTAACATACCCATTGGTGCTCGAGCTTCTTCCATTGTTACTTCAATTCCAGCATTTTTAAAAATATCGATAAACACATTTACTGGCGCAAAACATCCGAAGTCAACTGTTGTACCAGCCCAATCTAAAATAATTCCTTCAACTTTGTTCATTTTGTCACCACTCCCATATATTCTTCAATAATATTGCATAAACCTTGGATGTCTTCTTCATAAATTTCTCCAATATTTCCTACACGGAAAGTATCAGCATCTGTTAGCTTACCAGGATAGATTACATATCCTTTTTCCTTTATGAAGTAATAAAAGTTTTCAAAGCTAAACTGTTCACTTGGGAATAAAAAGGTTGTAATAATTGGCGATTGGTTTTCCTCAGCAATATATGCGTGTATTCCCACTTCTTTCAGTCTCATTCTTAAAACACGGTTATTATTCTGGTAGCGAGCAAACCTAGCAGAAATGCCACCTTCTTCAATTAATTCATCAATCGCTTTTGAAAACGCTGCAACTACATGAGTTGGAGAAGTGAATCTCCATTTTCCATCCTTGTCCATTTCCTTCCATTGATCGAATAAATCTAAAGATAAACTTCGAGCAATTCCCTCACATTGAACAAGCTGATTTAGCTTTGCAATAACAAATCCAAATCCTGGTACTCCTTGAATACATTTATTCGCACTACTAATTAAGTAATCTATTTCCAGTTTTTGAACATCAATTTCAATTCCACCAAAGCTACTCATTGCATCGATGATTAACGTTTTATTATATTCTTTTGAAAGATCGGCTACCATTTCAATTGGGTTTAAAATTCCAGTTGTTGTTTCGCAATGAACCATCACAATGTGAGTAATCGCTTGATCTTTTTCAATAATATCTCTTAGCTCTTCTTCTTTAGGAAGTTCATCATATGCAATGCTATATTGGATGAAATCGAGTCCAATATATTTAGCCATTTTTACAATACGTTCGCCATATGCTCCATTGGTTACAATCAATACTTTGTCATTTTTTGAGATTGTTGAACTAATAACTGATTCAACTGCAAATGTACCACTACCTTGCATTAAAACAACTGTATAATCTTCTTCTGACGCATTTGCTAGATCTAGAATTTGTGTTCTAATTTTTTGCGTTATTTCTTTATAATCATTATCCCAAGTACATCGGTCAAAGAGCATTTCTTCTTTGACCGTACTTGTAGTTGTTAATGGACCTGGTGTTAGTAATTTATAGTTTTTCATGGCTTTTCATCCCCTTAGTAATTATTTTGCAGCATTAAAGAACTGTTGGTGCTCTTCTAATAATTTAACTGTTAATGGTTGACTAAATTTCATCGAATGAGCTGGTTTATGCTCGTTGCTAACAGTTTCGCCTTTGTATAAAGCAACTGGGTAATTTTTAATTAAAGCTTTACGAGCATCTTTAATAATTACTTCCGCCATTTTCATTGCTAATTCATTTGATTTCTTATCTTTTTTAACAACTGCAACTGATTCAGTTAATGAGAAGTTTCCTTCTGTTGGATCTACATAGTCAATTGGTAAACCTGATTTTTTATCTAATACTGCTTGGTGACGTAATCCAATCCCCGCTGCAACCTCGCCAGCTTCTACTTTTTTAATTGGACCTGAACCAGAGCTCTCTAAATGTGGACCACAGTTTGCGATTAAATCATGTAAAATGGTTTTACCTTCTACTTCTCCATACTGAGTAATAATTGCTTGAATTAATAACCAGCCAGTTGAAGAATCCATGATATTTGGAATTGATACTAAACCTTTAAATTCTGGTTTTGCTAAATCTTTAATTGAAGTTGGCATTGGTAAGCCTTTTTCTTTCATTACTTTTGTATTTACAAAGATTGATCCTGTGTTAGCTAAAATTGGTGTATAGAATGAAGGATATTTCCCTAATGAATCTGTTTTAAATGTTAAGTCTTCGAACATATTGTGTTTTTCTTGAGCACTATCTAAGAAATATGAACTCATTGTTACTAAATTTGCTTCGATTTTATCGCCTTCAGCCATAAGTTTTCCACCTAATTCAGAAGTACCAAATGTTTGGAATACGTATTTTCCTTCATAACCTGCTTTTTTTAATGCACTTTCCATGGATGTAATGGCTTCTTCATCACCATTCGTATAAATAACAACTTTTCCTGAGGCATTTGTTTTAGAACTATTACATGCAGTTAATGAAAAAACTAAACATAGTGCGAATAATGACAACACAATCCCTTTGAATTTCTTAAACATTTGAAATAACCTCTCTTATTTTAATTTTTTATAAATTATTGATTATCCCTGAATAACACTTTTCCGTTGAAAATAGTCAAAAATGAATTTAACGATTAAGTTCGTAAAAAAGATTAATAGCGATAATACAAATATTTCATCATATTTTTGGAAGTGCTGAAGTTCTTTAATTTTGCTTGCAACTAATGAGGTTTCAGCTGTTATTAAGAAAATGATCCCACTCACGGTTACCATTGAATTAATGAAATAGTAACTAATCATTTCAAAAACTGTTGACTTAGAGTTCGGCAAGACAACTCTGTAAATTGTTTTAAACCATGAATCACCCATTAATTCTCCAGTTGTCTCCCAACCAGGATTCATTTTGGATAACGAGTTTTTTGCTAATAAATACGGTGTAGTAAAAAAGTGAACGATGTTGCAAAGAATGATAATGGCAAATGTTCCTTTTAAACTACTATTATTGAAAAATAGTAAATACGATAGACCTAAAACCATCCCTGGAACAGTGTTTGTTAGCATCGAAATTAAATCAATGACTAGCTTAGATTTACTTTTTATGGCTGTTCGCACATTTAATAGTGCCGAGCTATATGCAACAAGAGTTCCTATTATTGCTGTTACAACTGAAACATATAACGAGTTTTTATAAACTCCTATTAAATCTGTAGATTGAAAAGCATCTACGAAATGTTGTAGCGTAAAAGTTAATTTAAATGGATAACTAATAAAAAATGGTATGATGAACATTACTGCAAATACTGACAGGATTCCAACTAAAATGATTGTAGAAATGATCCCGAAACAAATATCTCGAACCTTGTTAGAAATCATTTCAACGTTTGTAAACTTGTCATAATGAAAATTGAATTTTTCAAGATAGTTTAGTAATAAAACGCCAAATACAGCTGGAACTAGCATTAATACTGCAATAACTGCACCATTATTAAAATTAGGAATTGATCCAAGCATAACTTGATATAACTGGGTAGCTACAACGTAATATGTACCACCCACAGAAGCCGGAATACCGTAATCTGTAAAGCTTAAAATAAAGGAAAGAACGAAAGCTCCACCAAGCGTACCAAGTAATGGGCGAATAATTGTATTTTTGAAGCTTCTAAATGGACCGTCACCCATCAATTCAGAAACAATCATAAATTTTTTATCAATATACTTAAAAGAATTATTAATCAATAGGAATGCAGCTGGTAATGTATAAATTACGTATCCGATTAACAATCCATTAAACCCATAAATTTCAAATAAGCTTTTTCCTAATAGTTTTGTTATTAAACCTTGTTGACCAAAGGAATAAATTATCGCAAATCCATAAGTAATCGTCGGGAGTAACATTGGTATGAGAATAACGATTTTCATAAATCCTTTTAAAGGTTGAATCAATTTCGTGCAGTTAATTGAATATGCCAGAATAAAAGCTAATATTGTGCTGACACAAGCAGTAATAGTAGAGATCTTTATACTATTCCAGACTGCTTGTATTAGGATTTTATCTGACAGTATTGTTATATAATTAGTAATTCCAAAACCATGATCCGTTTCAAATGATCGATAAAATAATATGATTAATGGAAGTAATAGAAATGAGACAAATAATAGAAGTATTGCTAAGTAAATAACTCGCATTTCCGGTTTAACTTTATGCATATTTCTCACCAAACAAGTTGTAAATATTATGTCTCTTAATTTGAAGCTGTTTTAATATAAACTCTTCAACAAATCGATTAGTTGGTTGGTTTATGATTTCACTTGGCGTACCAAATTGCGAAATTTTACCTTCATTTATAATTAAAATTTTATCTGATAAAGTTAAAGCTTCTTCTGGATCATGTGTAACGATAATCGTCGTAAGTTTAAATTCTCGTGCGATTGATTTAATTCGCTCTTTAATTGATTCCTTTATGACACCATCTAGTGCACTTAAAGGTTCATCTAATAATAAAATTTTTGGCTTCGTTACTAATGTTCTAGCAAGGGCAACCCTTTGTTTCTGACCTCCAGAAAGCTCTCCTATTCTCTTATTTAAATGAGGCTTTAATTCTAAGAAGTTAATATAGTCCTGCAATTCTTGATCCGAAACAAGCCCTTTCTTATTCCTTAATCCATAAACAATGTTTTCATAAGAATTCAAGTTAGGAAAAAGTGCATAATCTTGGAAAACGATATTGAATCCTCTATTTTTCATTGGCGTATTAGTAATATCTACATCATTGAATATTATTTGACCTTGATCCATTTGAGTTAAACCTAGAATTAGATTTAATAAAGTTGTTTTTCCACTTCCACTTGGACCTAGTAATGAGACAATTTCTCCAGTTTTAATTTCAAGATTTATATCTGTTAATACGACTTTTTTATCAAACTGTTTGCTAACGTTTTGTAGTTTCAGCAAACCGTTCACCCCCTTAAGTACAACCTTAGTATAAAATTCATATGTAAATCCAATTAGCCATTTAAGTAAATAATATGTAAATTGTACGTAAGTTTTGCATAACTTGTGCACATATTTACATTTATTTAATCAAACATTTGCATTTCTACTATTGAAAATGTGCATTCATTTCAATTAAACTGTAAGCAAATATCATTAAATACTGAATGGGTGAGGTTATGTTTCCACTTGAAAGACAACAAAAAATAATCGATTTATTAAAAACAAATAATGTTTTAAAAATAACTGAGCTAACTGAAGCTCTAAATATATCTACTGATACTTTACGAAGAGATTTAAATCTACTTGAAAAACAAGGCAAAATAGAGAAAATATATGGCGGTGCGAAAATAGCTGAATCGAAGTTCTTTGAGTCATCAATGGAAGAAAGAATGGTGAGCCACTTAGAGGAAAAAGAAAAGATTGCCGCCAAATGCGCAGAACACATTGAAGATGGAGATTGTATTTATTTAGATAGTGGCTCTACTACACTACAAATTGCGAAATATATTAAAGATAAAAAGAATTTAACAGTCGTTACGAATTCAATCCCAATCATCAATGAGTTAATGAATAGTTCGATTGAATTGATCATAATCGGCGGTAAAATTAGACGAAATGAACAATCGGTCGTTACGTACGATTACTTATTTAATTTTAATGAATTAAATATTCTAAAGTCGTTTATATGCGCGAGTGGAATTACAATTGAAAAAGGAATTTCCGATTATAATTTAGAAGAGGCAATTACAAGGAAGAAAATAATTGAGTTATCCAACCTTAATTATGTAGCAGCTGACAGTACAAAATTCGGTAAGAATGTCACTGTCCATATAGCACCGCTTGAAAAAATTGATTACATCATTACGGATTCTCATATTAATAAAAGTTTTATTTCTAAATTTAATAAGACAAATACAAATCTGGTAATTGCAGAATAAATAAAAGCAGGAGGGTCCATTTAATGGGACCCTCCTATTTTCATTTAAGATAAGAATAGTGTTGAATAATATCAGAGCTACAAATAAGGTGTAGAAAAGTGCAAATAAACAGTTAAGTGCAATTAAATTCCAAGGAACCGCAATTAAAATAAAAAATTACCTATACTAGTAAGGGTGTTATACCTAAAACTTATAAAAATCAGGTACTTTCATAAATAGAAAACTGCCAATTTGCTCTAAATCTCTCTATATCGAATAAAAAATTGATAGAACCCGCTTATTTCCTATAGAAGTGAGCGATAATTTGCTAAGATAGCACACCGCAACGTATATTAACAACGTTCAGATCTTAAAACTGTTCAAATAAAAAAAGGGCTACCATAGATCACCCTCTGTGATCAAAGGAACCCCCGTATTATATTTTTTTCCTATCCTTATCAACAGACTCTCTTAGAACCTTTATTTCTATCTCCGCTGCTTCGACCCTCTTACATAAAGGATAATAATCGCAAAAATAATCATTCCACAAACAATAAAAGGCATTAAGCCTGAACTGTAAACCATATATACTCGAATATGACGTATTGCATTTACAACTATAAAAAGCACCATGCATAACCATAAAATTACAATAAGAGCCGCATTCTTATTTCTTCGCATAAACATCAGCCCCTTTCAATAAAGCAACTACAAAAAATACTGTTTGTTTTATTATATAGTCGAATTTGCGAATCAATGACCATACGTTTTTAAGTATATGTAAATGTTTAAAAAAATTTAAAGGATAGCCAGTCTAAAATAACTAGAGCTATCCTATGTTTTTAGCTTTTATAAAAAGTATAAAATCCTAGTTGTGCTTCCATTATTGATATATCGAAAAATCTGTAATATTTGCATATGGAACATCATTATTAATCTTATTTTCTAAATCTATAAGTGTATATTTTTGCCACGCCTCTAATCGATTCAAATCCCATTTTTGAACAAATAAATGGTACAAAAATACTTCTCTCAATTTAAGAAAGATAGGGATTTGTTTTACTATGTCATTATGAAGTAAGTTTTCTAGTTTATATCCCTTAAAGAAGTTCACCATAAATGTCTCAATAAACTGATCACTCATTTTATTAAAGGAGCTCTGTTGCCAATATGCATGATAAAATGCTGTAGCAATATCCTGTGCGAACCAATTAAATGCACAATCATCAAAATCAATTGTAAAGATTTTATTCCCAACTAAAATTAAATTCCCTTGATGAAAATCATTATGAATTAATCCAAATGTATCCGATGTATTTCGAAATTCTGAGAGCTTTTCCATTTGCTTATCATAACTCTCTTTCATATTAGGAATTAGCTGTTCTCTAATCCCAAAAACATCATTGGTTTTACGTGACCAGATTGGTCGATAAACCTCACTTAATTTATAATTTTTAGCTAAAGAATGCATCTTTCCCAATTGTTTACCCCATTGTTCAAACATGTTACTATTCCAATGCTTTGAATTAGTAACATCAATTTGTTCGCCATCAATATACTCAAAATAAGTTATGACTCTTCCTTCTTTTTCTCCTAAATTACGATCCGCTCTTGGGACATTTACCCCTTGCATATGTAAAAAATTTATAAAATCAATTTCCTGTAACATCATTTCTTTTGTTTTTCCTAATTTAGACTGCCTAACCACCATATTATAATCTTCATCATAAAATACCTCATTTTGAAGCCCACCGGTTAAACGAACTTGATTACTATGCTTCCTATTCATTGAGAGTCCCTACTTATCTTATAAAATTTTATACAATCCACTTTTTGTGTTCAGAACAAAAATATATTAAGATATCTTCAAGGGTTAAATCATATCTAAATTAAATATTCTATCTATTCAATTTAAGGAGTTTTCAAAATATGAGTATGCCATTTGAATTTAATTGGTTAATTGTAACGAACGATCACGCCGTTAGACACGAAAACAATCTATTCACGCTAGAGCAAAACGGATACCATTTATATCCTATTGACACACCAATCAATGTCTCGAGAAAGAACGAGGAAAAACCTTTTGGACTAGCTGTTATACAGAAAATCGAATGGAGAAATAATAAAACTTATATGCTTTATGAACTAAAAGCAATTGATACAGTTAATTAAAAAGATGCTAGGATTGTTTTTTTAACAACATAATTAAACACAAAAAGTTCGAGAACAATTCTTGAACTTTTTCTAATTAGAAGTCATTCTTAACATGTTTTTTCACCAAAGAGATTTTAAAGACTTTGAATAGATAATTGGTGCATTATTTTTACTAACCATCTCAATAATACCAATCTCCTGTATTTTTCCTACAATCGTATCATTTCGATATAAACAATAATTATACGCTTCTACTAGTTTATCCGGTAACAATCTATTAGCTAAAGTACTATGTGGCACCCACTTTTCAGGTAGATAGATAGAATTTGGTTTATCATTAAAATGTTTAAACTGAATATGAAAATTCTCATGAAACTCAATTAAATTTTTAGTAATATGTGGTGAAAAATACAATATGCCAGTATTTAAAAATGATCCAATTGAATTAAAACTAATATCTATTTCCGGCTTATTTTCATAAAAATCATCTAATTGTTCAATAAACCTTTGCTTATCTAAGCTATGATAACTTGCTAAAGTAATATGAGGTTTACGATCTACTACTTCATCAGCATAGAAAGAAATCGATTTTTCTCTTAACTCTGTCCAAATATCTTTAATGATTTGTTCGGTTTTTGCATCAAATAACGCTACAACTCCGTACATCAATCTTCCTTCTTTCTAAACTTATATTAGATCCATATGCATAATAAAGAGCTCACCTTTTCTCCCCATTACTCTCTTTCCTTTATCAATAAATCCGCTTTTTAAATAAACATGCTGTGCAGCAGTATTTTTATGATTCACACCCAAAATAATTTCATCTCGTTCAGGGAAATTCGCTTTTACAAAAGAAGGCAATAAATTTAAAGATTGTTTCGCAATCCCTTTTCCTTGAAAATTTGTATCAACAGAATAAGCCCTTAATAGTATTGCATTTTTATTATCACTATAATGTCTAACTCCATCCCAACCATGCAAAACAAAAAATCCTGCAACACCATTGTTACTTAAAATTAAAATCGCATGACGATCAGCCTCTAATACACATTTTTCTATATTATCAATAGGTAGACCAGTAAATTTTAGATGCTCATCAGCCAGAAAATAGTTTTTTAATTGGTCATCATATTTATCATTATAAAATTGTAAAGAAATAGTATTCGTCGGCAATAAAGAATTAGACATGCAAATATCCCCCAATAAAAATAGAATTACAAGAATAGTACAACAATTATAATCGTATTTCTACAGTGTTTTTTTACTAGAATAATACAATTCTTAAACAACTATTTTGAATTCATGGAGGAATAAACACTTATATGTACTCATTTTATAAACAAAAAACCACCTCTTTAGTGGTTTTTCCAAGACAGTTTTCTTTAAATAATATACCTATATTCCTTCAAATGGTTCAGGATAATTTTGCTGAAAATACGATAATAAATCACTTTTTTTAAGAAGAAGATTCAAACAAATTTGCTGGCTGATAGCAGATTTAAATACAAGTTTATTGCAAAACTGACACTTTTCCTTTTCAATAAATGCATGTTTAATAGACAAAGGAAAAATCGTCTTTTGTTTTCCAGCTAATAATATGTAACCTTGATGATTAACGGAAAAGCTTATTTTATAACCGTCGTATCCCCCAAGCCTACTAATTACCACGTTTTGAATATCTAAGTCTTGAATCACCATGTGTAATAGCACCTCCGTTTTCAACAAAATATATGACGAAATGCTATTTTTATGTCTCATTATCGTTAAATATTTTCATAAAAAAATAAAAACTACCCAAAAAGTAGTTTTTTATCACGATTTCTTTATTAATTTATTATTTTACTTTGGTCGACGTTTGTCAAAAGCCATTTTATAGCTGATTAAAATTGTTCAGAATAATGTTCTTGGAAATAAGTAAATAATTCTTCTCTTCTATTAAATAATGCTGGACAAACTTGTTGACTAAAATTTGATGGAAAAACTAGTTTATTGCATAGCTGACATGTTCCTTTTTCATGAAAAGTGTGAATTAGAGACAAAGGAAATAATAAATTTGTTTTACCGACTAAAAGTACATACAGCTGTTGATTAATTGAAAATCTAATTTTATAGCCTTTATAATCCGTATGTTTTGCAATTTGTACGTTTTCAATTTCAAGTTCAAGCTTTGTCACTTTGACTTGCACCTCCAATAAAGAGTAGGATTAAGATTTTAATAGACTTTTTTACGCTTGTATTTCCTGACAACTTGTAGAATCTATAATATTAGTTTACTTAACAAAACTTTCATAAAGCAATAATCTTATCTATATTTACTAAAAACTATACAGTTTTTCCACTTTGTTGAATAATGAGAGTTTCATATTCTTCCTTGTTTTTTTTAGTAAATTTTGAACAAAATTTACTTTTCCGGAAAAATTTGACACTAATTAAGTGAAGATACCTATCATCTTATGTTAGAATTTAAACTAAATGTGATCCCACATTTTAAATAATTTAATTACCAAGTTCATGTAATCTTAGATTTGCCCTTACTATTATATGAGGTAAGGGATTTTTTCTTTGTTATTTCAGTTATTGGTTAGAGGGAAGGTTAGTAATGAAATCGAAATCAGCAAGTACCTTAATAAAGTTAAATTTGAAAGGAGAAAGAAACAAAAAGCGAACTTTAAACTCATTGGCATTAGTTGGACTTGCTTCAACATTAACAATTCAAATTCCATATAATACTACTGCAGCTGCAGCCTCGATTGATTCCAAGAAAACTCTGCAATCTAGTAAACTTTATTCAAATAATACTATTAGTACATATAAATCAACCGGTAATGGTGTCCGCATAAGATCAGGAGCTGGTATCTCTTATCAGATTTTAGGTAGTGTTAATAAAAATCAAAAACTAGATGTAATTTCATTGTCTAATGGCTGGTATAAGATAAAATTTAATGGGTCAACAGGATATATAAGTGCATCTTATGTTGGAAAAGTTACCGAATCGAATAATAGTAATAATAATCAAGTGGTCAGTTCGGGTAACTACATTTCTACTGGTAATAGTGTCCGCATAAGATCAGGCGCTGGAACTTCTTATCAGATTTTAGGTAGTGTTAATAAAAATCAAAGATTAGATGTAATCTCAGTTTCTAATGGTTGGTATAAGGTAAAATTTAATGGGGTAATAGGGTATATTAGCGCATCCTATGTTGGAAAAGTTACCGAATCGAATAATAGTAATAATAATCAAGTGGTCAGTTCTGGAAACTATTTTTCTACTATTAATGGTTTACGCGTAAGATCTGGGGCTGGAACTTCTTATCAGATTTTAGGTAGTGTTAATAAAAATCAAAAACTAGATGTCATCTCATTATCTAATGGTTGGTATAAGGTGAAATTTAATGGGGTAATAGGGTATATTGGTGCATCTTATGTTGGAAAAGAGACAAGTTCAAATACGGCAGATTCAAGTCAAACAGATACAAATAAAGTTGATTCAAATAACTCTCAATCATTTGATGTACAAACTTTAATCACCTTATCTAAAAAGTATTCAGGTGTACCTTATATTTGGGGTGGAGAAACTCCATCAGGTTTTGACTGTAGTGGGTTTATTTCTTATGTATTCAAAGAATCTGGAATGTCACTTCCTAGAACAAATGTTGCAGGTTATTGGTATAATAATTCAAATTTAAAAACCGTAGATGACTTTCAACCTGGAGATTTAATCTTTTTCCAAAACACTTATACTTATGGACCGTCCCACATGGGGATAGTGATTAATAATAATGAGTTTATCCATGCAAGTAGCAGTTCAGGAGTAACTATTTCTAAAATAAACAATTCATATTGGAACCAACATTTTTTAGGATTTAAAAGATTTAATTAAATTTTTTAAATATCTTACTAAAAAAACACCTATCATGCGTGTTTTTATCAGCTTCTTCCGACATAAAACATGGTCTTACTTTCTCGTAACTGTTCATGAGTATCTATATTTGCTATATGTTGATTCTTACTTACTCATAACGAGTTCATGAGTTACTATCTTTACAATATGTTGATTATTACTTATTCATAGCGGGTTCATGAGTTACTATTATTGCTAAATGTTGATTTTTACTTATTCATAGCGGCTTCATGAGTTACTATTATTGCTAAATGTCGATTCTTACTTACTCATGGCGGGTTCATGAGTTACTATCCTTATAAAATATTGATTCTTACTTACTCATAGCGGCTTCATGAGTTACTATTATTGCTAAATGTTGATTCTTACTCATATCGGGTTCATGAGTTACTATTATTGCTAGCCGAGGAGGCTCAAGAATCTCGCCCCAGAAAGCGAGCATCCAGTAGTGGTAATCAACCTACGCGGGTTCCTTTACGAAAGCTTGGTTAATAATTGACCTACTCATTTATCACCACACAAAAAAACACCTATCACAGGTGTTTTTTTACTAATTACTCTCAATGATTTCTTTTAATTCAGACCAGGAAGTAATACGTGGGATGTCCAACCCTCGATTATATGATGTATCTTTCACATATGCTTTTAAAGTTAATTCTGAGAGTGTGTTCAATATTTCTGGTTTATCATCAAAATAGTAATCTAAAGCTAATTCTTTTATTATATGAATTTTTTCAGAATCTTTCATTCCACAATAAAAGCGATCTTGATTAACTGGAAATCCATTTTTTAATAACCATTCTTTTGTGCGTTCACCATATTCTTTATTTCTTGCTGTCACATAATAAATTTCGTGTCCTTGCTTTTCTAATTCTTGTAATGTTTCAACAGCATATGGAAATGGAGGACATGTAGTAAAGTATGTCTCTTCTAGATTACTCTTCCACATTTTGCTCCCTTCTTCTGCCGTTAAGCCAAAAGGTTCATGAATTTCAACTGTTTTTAATTCATTGTAAGCTTCTATAGGAATGTTTTTATTTAATTTTTTATTATAAATGTGAAAAGCATGCTGTCTTAAATCAATTAAAGTATCGTCTATATCGAATCCGAATTTCATTCTAAAAGTCCTTCCTCATGAAGTAGTATATTTTGGATAGCCTATGAATTTATAATCAGGACCAATTTTCGTTAATTCAATCTCTTCAAGTTCAATCGCTTGTCCCATTTTATCAAGCCCAGTACCTTCTAAAAATGTAGGTGCATTCTTTCCACCTATTAATTTAGGAGCTAAATAGACAATCACTTTATCAACTAAATTTTGATTCATAAAGGAAGCATTCACTTCCCCACCACCTTCTACTAATAAAGAAGAGATTGAATGTTCACCTAGAATTTTTAGCATTTCGTTTAAATCAACTCTATTTAAATCGCTCGTAACAAATACTTTTACACCTAAGCTTTCTAATTCACTTCTTTTTTGTTCAGAGTGTTTTTGGCTTGTGAATATCCATGTTTCAGCTTGCTGATCGGTTACTACTTTTGATTCTAAAGGAATTTTTAAAGTTGAATCTAGGATCACTCGTACTGGATTACGTCCGTTTGGAATTCTAGTTGTTAATTCTGGATTATCTTTTAATACTGTGTTAACACCAACTAATATCGCACCAATTTCATTTCTTAATTGATGAACATCATTTCGAGCTTCTGCTGAAGTGATCCATTTACTATCAGAAGAATGGGTAGCAATCTTCCCATCTAATGTAGAAGCTGATTTCATTACGACAAAAGGAATATTTTTAACAATATATTTGTTAAATACTTCATTCATTTTGATCGACTGCTCTTCGCAAACTCCGATGATTACTTCAATTCCAGCATCTTGAAGAATTTTCACTCCTCTTCCTGCCACTAAAGGATTTGGGTCAAGTGTAGCAACAACAACTTTTTTCAAACCTGCTCGTACAATTGCCTCTGCACAAGGACCAGTTCGTCCATGATGAGAGCATGGCTCAAGCGTTACATAAATTGTTCCACCTTCAGCTTTATCGCCTGCCATTCTGAGTGCATTAATTTCAGCATGAGGTTCACCGGCTTTAAGGTGAGCACCAATTCCAACAATCCGACTATCATTTACAATTACAGATCCTACTAATGGGTTGGGGTCTGTTTGACCTTTTGTAGCCATGGCATTTTGAATAGCTAAATTCATATAAAATTCATGATTACTCACTTGTACGTCCTCCTTTAAAATGACCAGAACGAACAATTTTAGTCTCTAAATACTTTTCGTTATACTTTGATTTGTCTCCCCATAATTGAATTCTTCCAGATACATTAGCTCCTGATTTTTGAAGAGCATCCAATTTTCTTGGGTTGTTTGTAATTAAAGTAACCGGTTTTGAGCGAAGCGTTTTTAATACACGAATAGCATCTTCGTAGTTTCGTGCATCATCTACAAAACCAAGCTCTTCATTTGCCTCAACAGTATCAAATCCTTGCTCTTGGAGAACATATGCCATCGCTTTACTAAATAAACCGATTCCTCTTCCTTCATGATTTGCTAAATAAAATAATGCACCTGATTCATTTGAAGAAATCATTTTCATTGCTTCTTTTAATTGGAATCCACAATCACAGCGTTTACTTCCAAAAATATCACCTGTATGACAAATACTATGCATTCGAATTAGTGCATCCTCTGAATTTTCAAAGTCACCATAAACTAATACGCTTGATTGTTGCATTTCTGCTAAATTTGAAGATGCTAATTTACTAATAATTTTTTCAGTGTTATATGATCCATCGCTACAAAAATCTCCTTCGATATCTTCACAGCGTAGCCAACAATACCAATGAAAAAGTACTGTTTCTCCATCTAAATTTACTGGTAGTTTAATTGGTCCAACTAAATAAATTGATTTATCGTTATTTTTTATTACATTAATTTTCTCTTTTAATAAAGAAACTACTTTTTCGTTGATCATGAGGCTTCCTCCTGTTTTCTAACACGATTTCATATTGATATAATATATTTCTTAATTTTTACTTGTCCATTTTTAAAATTTTAAAGGCATTCTTATATAGTCACATCAAAATGATGTTTAAAAGTACTTTCCTGGGTTAGTTGTTGCTTTTGTAAGCTTTCAACTTCTCCTCGTCTAGCATATTCAAATTTCTTTAACACTATTGTACTAGTATCTTTGTTTCGAATAGCATCTTGTATGATTTCTGCTAAAATATCTGCATCTTTCATCGCAATATTTACACCAAGCGCTGCAGTAGGACTCATCGTGTGTGCCGCATCACCCATTATAATTAAGCCGTCTTTTACCCATGTTTTACTACGGCTACTTTGAACATTTAATAAAACAAAATCGTTCCAAGATTTTATATTTTCTTGAACAGTTTCAGTCAGTTCTGGAAATGCTTCGATTAGCTGATTAACAAAAGGATTGAAAGATTTACTTCTTAAGTTCAGAAAAGAACCTTCATCTATATTCCATCCAATTTGAATAAACCCTCCTGCTTGAGTAAACAAAGCCAATTGTTGTTTATTTATCAATGTTAATCTAACTGTTGGATCCCAACTTGCTGGTCTAGGTATTTTAGCCCAAAGTAGATCGTATCCATGTTTTATAATATCCGTGTGTATATTTGCTAATTTGCGGATCGTCGAAAATCGACCGTCGGCACCGATTATAACCGAGCTATTAATTGTTATCTCAGTACCATTCCTTATTGCTTTAACACCTATATAGCGACCATCTTGATCTTCTATTAATTTAGACACACGTGTGCCCATCAAAAGCTTGAAGTTTTCATATTTATTTGCTTCTTTTAAAATAACATTTAATAAATGATTTTGTGGAACATGAATACCAACGTGTTTGGAACCTTGTGATGGAAAAATACTTTTTATTATTTTATTCTGATTCCAATATTCAACACGATCCATTAGCAGTAGTCCGTATTCTTTAACTTTTTCATAAAGATGATGCTTTTTTAATATTTGTTCACCTTCAGAATTTAGATGCTCCCCCCTAAATTCTTTATCAATTCCACTATGTCTTTCCACAAGAACAGTCGAAATATTATTTTTTGCAAGCAAATATGCTAATAGTGCACCACCTGGTCCTGCACCTACAATACATACATCTGTATTCATATTCATGTTGTTTTGCCACCTATTTATAGACATTTATTATTTTTCTAAAAAAATCATTTAGTTACTTTATGTAAGTAAGTTTAATTTAGTAATAAACTTACGTCAAGTAATAAATTTATGTATGGTAATCTTGTTATTAATACAAATTTAGTTATAATATGGATATAGGTGAGGTGGTTTTAAATGGATTTTTCTTTATTATGCCCTCGATTTGAAAAAAGCGTAGAGTTAATTAGTAAACGTTGGGCAATTCTAATAATTTTTCAACTTCTTTCTGGATCACAGCGATTTTGTACAATCGAATCAACTTTGCCAATTAGCGGGCGCGTCCTTTCAGAAAGACTAAAGGATTTAGAACAAGCAGGTATTGTAAAACGCGATGTTTACCCAGAAACTCCAGTTCGAATCGAATATTCTTTGACAGAAAAAGGACTGGCTTTAGAACCAGTTATTAAGGAATTAATGAAATGGTCGCAAGATTGGACAACAATCGATTAGTTATGGTTTTGTTTTTTTGCTTCGCCTTTTAATTATTTTTTGAATTCAATTAAAAATAAAAGGGATGTCTCATAAGTCAGAATCCTAACTTGTGGACATCCCTTTATCAATTAGGCTCTCGATTAAAATTAAAAGTTGTTTTTTTTATTGAATGCCTAGCTCACTCTTAATGATATCAATTGTCTTACCTTTATATTTCTTCACTGGTTTTGGAGCAATCTCCACTGCTGGGTTTTGCATTAAGAACTTCTTTTCTACATAAGCAAAATCTTTTGCATCAACTGTACCGTCAGAGTTGATATCAGCTGAGCGTTTGTTTGTTCCCCAATATGTTTCAATTGCTAGAGCGTCATTAATGTCTATTATATTGTCTATATTGATATCTCCAGCAGTAGCAACAGCAACACTTTCTGTACCGATTCGATCACTAATACCATACATGAAACCATCCATAATAGAAAAAGAGAAGCCTATATTCAGCTTCTCTTCAACCTTTGTTTATTGTAAACCTAATTGAGTTAATACATCATCCAACGTAACGCCTTTATAAGCAGTTTTCGCTTTTGGCGCATTTGATACTGTTGGATTTTTTAATCCGTAATTTTTAACAATAAAATCCATATCCTTTTTATCTACTACTTTATCAAAGTTAAAATCTGCTGATGCTTTATTTGTCCCCCAATAAGTTTGTACTGCTAATGCATCTAAAATATCGATTACATTATCTTTATTTACATCTCCTGCTGCTGCAACTGGTAAGTTCCAAGCTAATCTTTTTCCTACGATTTCCCCACGTACATTATTAGATAAAACAAGTTGTTTGTTCATCGTGAAATGACCTGGTACATCAACTGTTACCGTATACGGATTTACTTCAGCTTTAAGACCTTCAATGATATACTGCCCACTCTTATTGAAACTCGGCGCATTAACACTTGTTTTTCCATCATAAGAAGTAACTGTTACTTTTGCACCGATTGCACTTTGATCAAGCGCATAATTTTGCTGACCTGTTGCAGGATTGATTGCTCCTTCAAAACGCAATGCTCCATCTAATCTTGAATAGGTTGGTTTATATTTAATACTTTCCATGTAAGAGTAAACATTATTAGTCACTACATCTGATTGATCAGTCGTAGAGGCTGTCATTGTATACCAATTGAAAGCAGATCCTCCATAAACACCATCTGTAAATTTTTTAGACGTTTTAAGGTCGAAATTAAATAACTTTAAGTCTTCTGGTAATACTTTATCGCCTAAATAAGTGAATGTAATTGTATAGTTCAATATACTACCTGATGGAGTCGTAGATACTGACACCTTTGCATCGCCATATTGCTTTACTGCATCATTTACTACTACATTATCAATTGAAGCAATGTTAGGATCAACTGGTATTGTAATTTTAGATGATTTTAAGTTTTTAACATTATTTGAACGAACGCTATAATTTACTGTATCTCCTGTAGTTACGATTTGTTTATTTGCTTTTAAATAGTAATATGGTAAATTGTGATCCACAAAAACAACTCTTAACATATTAAAAGCATTTCCAGTAAAGTTTCTTGCATAATCCATTCCATAAAACTGAACTTGTAAAGGTGCAGCTTGTTTTCTAACTACAAGTTTATCTGTGTAATTTCCATTTTTATCTGTGAAAATTGGATTTTTCGGAAATGGACTATTATAAAAAGTTACAACTGCATTGTTTGATTGATCAACTGGAAGACCTAGTTTACTAGCTTCTTCTGTTTCAGGATCATTTAAGTTAAAGTTAAAGTCATATAAGAATTGTCCATTTGAATCAAATTGACTATCATTGTATTCAATTACTTTTTGGTCTAATGAATCAAAGCTAGAAGTCATAGTTGGTGCACCTAAGTCATAGATGAAATCAGATGATTTTGTGAATGTTTTACCTTGTTCATTAGATCCAACCAGCTTAATTTTATAGTGACCTGGTTGTGCAATTTCTGGTTGATATGCAATCGGATTCGCTGAATCACCAGTAAATGGATAATATGTTCCAGTAAATCCTCTTGATACATAATAAGTTTGATTTTCATTCAATATAATCGGACTCAACGAACCTACTAATCCTAGGTCTTCACCAGTTGTAGAATCTTGTAAAATAATATCTAATGTTTTCATATGTGATTTTAATGAGAATGAAAATGATTCGAATGGCCACGCATTTTCCGGCCAAGCTGTATCGGATGAATACATTGGTAAGGCGTCAACTGAATCAATGCCTTCTTTTATTACTCGTCCACCAAACGGAATTTGATATGTTTCAGTTGGATCTTGAGTGTTCGTGAAAGTAATATATCCTTCATAAGTGCCTTTTTCTGCAGTTTTTGGAATGTTTAAATTGAAATTGATTGATTTTTGGCTAATTCCATTTAATTTGACAGATGTAGGACCAGTTAATGTTACATTATTTTTAGCTGCATCTAATGAACCTCTTAATCCAGTTTGGAATTTAACATTGACATTGAATGTTTTTGCTTTTTCACTACGGTTCTTTAATGTAACTGTACGTGAATCAGCAATATCTTGATCATCAAATCCAAATGAACCAAAGCTCATTCCACCGGTTAATTCTTGAATTGATTTTTGTTTTCCATTAATGATTGTTGGCGTTTTATCAACTACTTCTAATTCAACATTAGAGTGGATTGCTTCATAAGCATCTACTCGTCCGCTACCTTCTTCAAATACACTATAAGCCTTTGAAAGTGGATCTGCAGTATTCATTAAAATTGATTTAATATCTTCAGGTTTTAAATCTTTATTTGATTGAAGTAATAATGCAGATACACCGGCTACATATGGTGTTGCCATTGAAGTACCAGATAAACGTTCATATGCATATTTGTAATCTTCCGGTTTTGATCCATCAACAGTTTTATCGTTCACATAAAATGGTACTGTTGAAAGAATTGATACACCAGGTGCTGTTACTTCTGGTTTAATATCATAGTTCACTCTAGTTGGTCCTCTAGAACTGAATTGCGCTAATTCATCTGAAGCCGTTTTTAATTTCGTGAAATCGCCGAATGTGAAGTCGGTTTTACCAGCTTGAATTGATGCTAAAATTGCATTTCCTTCATCATTTGTGACAGAGAATGCAGGGATCGCATCTACTGATTCACCAAGGAATGCTTGAATTGGACCTTCTGCCTTATGTGTTTCATCGTTATACATTATTACGCCCACTGCACCGGCTGCTTTTGCATTTTTGATTTTATCAATTAATGCAATTGATCCACGTTTAATGAACGCAATCTTACCGTTCAGATCTTTTCCAGTAAAGTCCGCTGGGTTAGCTAGTCCAACATCAACAAGCTGGTATGTTTTTCCTTTTAATGTTGTTAAATCATCTTTATAGTTTCTTGCTAACTGTCTTAAAGAATAATTTTTACCATTTTGTACACCTGAATATTGATAGATATCGAGAGCAATAGATGACGCTCCTACAGTTAAAGCTAATGCTGCAGCACCTGGCGCACCTACAGTATACATTTGATCTCCGCTATTTCCTGCCGCAATGACTGTAGTAACTCCACTTAAAACTGCGTTGTTTACCGCAATTGAAGTCGCAAATAGTGGATCATTTAATGTTGCACCTAAAGACATGTTAATGACATTCATACCGTCTTTTACAGCACGATCGATTCCGGCAATAATTGTATCAGTTGTACCGCTGCCGTATGGACCGAGCACTCGGTAAGAATAAATATCGGACTCTGGCGCCGCACCAACAGTTTTATATTCACTATTCGCTTTACCACGACCACCAATGATTCCTGCTACATGTGTACCATGCTCTGTGTAGTAGGCAGTTCCACTAATGAATTCTGCTTGGCCTGATTTTTTCCAATCTGTATACGTTGTTTCCATCGGATCATTGTCATTATCAACGAAATCATATCCGCCTTTATATGCATCCTTTAAATCTGGATGGTTATAATCAATTCCTGTATCTAAAATGCCTACTTTTATTCCTTTACCAGTAAATCCTTCAGCATGAAGACGATCTAAAGCGTCATAAGGTGTATAGTTACCAACATTTGCTTCGTCTGCTTTAAGTTGATCGTTTTCTTTTGGAGGATCAATTGTAAATGTTTTGTTACTCCAAACGGACTTAACAGCCTTTGATTTTAATAAATTTTTAATTTGGTTTGCTGGTAGACTCATCGAAACACCATTAAAGGCATTTTTATATGAACGATTAATCGTATAATCTACTTTTTTCGTTTTACCAGTTTCTAATACTTGACCAACATCTTCTGCAAATGTTGCGTGATCTTGATCTACTAATTTTGCTGCTTCTGATGTAGTTAATGTTTTACCTTCTACACTCGCTTCGATTTGCGCGACTTTAGCTGGTTTATTTGCAAATTCAACAATAACACTTGTTTGTTCTGAAGAATTTAAATTAATATCTGAAGAAATTTGAAGACCAGTTTCTTCACTAGTCGATAGCTGTTCAAGAGCCGCTCTTTGCTCAGAAGATAAATTTGCTAAAATATCTTCTGCTTTACTTGGACTTGCTGCTTTCGTACTAGATGTTACTTGTCCAAGCGAGCCTAGAATAAAGCTCGATGTTAAAGCTAAAACGGTAAAGCTTTTTAAAAACTTTTTCTCTGTCTTTTTCCCCATTTCTCTTCCTCCTAGTAAATTTACAACAAGGTAGATTTCTACATTGAAGTACAAAATTAGACTTTCTTTGATAAAATTCTGAACTATTTCCCCAAAAATAAACAAACAATTTGTCTATTTATTTAACTTCATTATTGAGAATTTTCATTTCTTTATCAATCGGGTTATAGCGAGCCTTTATCACTGGGTTTATAGAACAATCTTAGCGAGTTTCGACAAACTTCTTGTCTAATGTTTATAAACATTGAGAGGAAAATTTAATAAAATGATAAATTTCAATATCCTAGATAATAAAAAAGACTTTTGACAACGGGATCTCGTTATCTAAAGTCTTTTAATTTAACACTTGAATCATCAATTTAAAACTTTGGTCTATTTCAATCGCTTTTTCAAATTCTTTTTGCTCGACATAGTGATTATATAAGATCTTTCCATATTGCTCAAAAAATGAAGTATTATTAGTTGCAATAAGCTGTGGAACGACTACTTCAGCTAAAAATTGATAAAATTGAATTTGGTTTTTTTTACATTTCAATGCTAATAGTTTATAAAGATTGAAATAAATTGGGCATTGTTTTTTTGCTAATTTCGTACCTGTTTCTATTTTTTCTAAAATACTTTCCTTATTCAATAACTTTCCATCTAAACATGCTTCAGTAAAATGATATAAACGTCTTAAATATTTTATTGATGATTTATCAGTTAGTAAAAAAGCTTGTTCAAAATAACTAACTGCTTGTTCATATTTTCCTCTTTTATAAAACTCTTCTCCTAAATTATATAAAATATTTATTTTACTTTCTTGAGCACCTAATATCGAACAATTATGTATTAAATTCTTATAGTTTTCAACTAGGTCTAAAAAATCAATATCTCTTTTACTATCGAATTGCATTAGCATTAAGATTTGAGCATTCATAGCACTCACATGATTATATGTTCGATTAAAAAATTGAAGAGCTTTTTCACCATATGTAAAAGCAGAAACTTTTGCCTTTGCATGATGGTAAGCTAAAGCTAAGTGGTAGTAATATTCTTCATTATTATACTCTGCTATATTAATTTGTTTTAATAGATTCACAGCAGTTTGACAGTCTTCACAATGGGCAGTTCTAAATGTACTGATACAATATATTCCTTTAATGTGTAGAAGAAGATTTTTTTCATAATTAGATAACGTTTGAAACTCTTTTTCTACGTACTCAATTATATGCTTTGCTTCTTTAAACATATTTTTTTGAAGATAATATCTTCCAGTTAATAGCATATAGTTTGCCGCATGTTTAGAAGCCATAATAAACGGATTTTGATCTAACTCTATTTTAATTCCTTCAATTTGTATTGTTCTTTGCATAATGATTGCCTGATTCCAATCATTTAAGTGCTTTTCAATAAGATATAAAGATTCAATTTCTTTATTTATATCAATTTCTAACTTATTAGCTAATTTGTATATAATTTCAGGAGATAATGTAACTTTTCCACTTTCAAACCGACTAATATATGCTTTACCACAAATTCCTTCACCTAAGTTAGACTGACTAATTCCTTTTTTCTCTCGATAATATTTGATGATTTCCCCAACTAACATATTTAGCCTCCTCTATATTAGGCAACGTTCAAATTGAACAAAAAAGTATCATTTATTGTAAATTTTTCTAAATAAAAGAAAGCACTTGATAAATCTAATGAATTGATTCAACATTAGAACGTATTATTTTTCAATTACATTGGACTAAGGTTGAAAAAATGGAATAATACTAATAGTTAAACCCAATTCTATATTTGCAAAATGATTAAGTAAATTTACAATTTATAAATATAACTTCACGATTTGTAATATAAAACCTGAAATAAAAAATCTATATTAGAAAAGTTTTAGTTCATGTATGAAAGCATAAAGGTGGTCAATGTAATGCATTTAGAAAAACTAGAGATTTTAGTAGAAGTCGCTAAAACGGGGTCGATTTCAATCGCTGCAGAAAATCTTCATATAAGTCAATCCGGTATAAGTCAAGCGATTACTAAAATAGAAGAAGAACTAGGAATAAAAATCTTCAATCGATCTAGATTAGGCGCTAGATTAACAGTGGATGGAGTACAAATCGTGGAAAAATCACAAGAAATACTCTTAAAATACGCAGAATTAAAAGAAATAGCACAGAAAAGTAAAGATACCCAACTCAGTGAACTTAGGGTTTCAATGGTACCTGCTTTTATAAATTACCTATTAACGCCGTTAGTTGATTTTAAAAGCCAACATTCAAATTTGCATATAGACATATTAGAAAACACTACTGAACGTACAATTGAAATTGTTAAAAAAAATCAAGTAAATATAGGAATCATCTGTCTTTACGAAGGCATTATGAAAGAATTAGAAGAATTTCATTACGAAGGATTAGTAGATGGAAAGATGAAAGTATATGCAAAAAAAGACTCACCTTTTGCCATTTCGAAAAAAATAACTCCTGAAGAAATTCTTCAGCAAAAATTCGTTCTATATAACGGTGATTATATAAGATGGTTTACAAATAACTTCCAACATAAAATTGGAAAATTAGATATTTTATTTTCTTCCAACCATCTTGAAGAGTTATTAAGAGCAATTTTAAATGGCAACGCAATAACATGGGGACCAAATTTTTCATTAAAAAATCATCCATATTTATCGAATGGTGAACTCGTTGAAATTGATCTCGTAAATTACGAATCTGTAAACTCCGAGCTTGGAGTAATCACTTCAAAAAAGAAAATATTATCAAAGGTTGAAAAACAATTTATCAATTTTTTGAGAAATGAAATCATTTCATATTAATAAAAAAGGCAACATTTCAATGAAGAAATGAGCCTTTTTTGTTTTACCAATATATTATTTATTTTAATTTTAATCTTTTAAGTCAACTGATCAATACTATCCAATCTTTCAAAAATCATTCTTGATTATTCGTTTGTTCTTTTTCCTTCTTTCTTTTTAGGAAAAAAATTAAGCCAATGATCCCTACTAAAAGTAATAATCCGCCTCCGATATAATACCAATAATGATTATTTTTTATTTCAACTGCTTTATTATTCAAATCTGTTGCTTCTTTTCCAATTGTAAATAACTCATCCCATTCCCATACTTGAGTTCCGATGATCGCTTTCATCTTTAATCGATAAGTTCCGGGTTCAATTGGATTATTATTTAAATCGATTGCGTAATCAAAATTTGAATTAGGGGCCATGCTCATCTCAGTTTTTTTCGAACTATATAAAACTTTTTTGGAACCTTTTTTAAAGATTTGCGCATCTATACTCATACCCTTCACAATGGAGGATTCGCTGTTTTGGATTGTCGCGGCAATTGCTGTACGATAATTTACTAATTTAGGTTTAATGTCAAGTAAATGTAGATCCGGCTCGACTTCCTTAGTGTTTTCCGATAATTTTATTCCAACTACATATGCGTATTCATTTTTTATATTAATGCTCTCACTTTTAGAACTTTTTTCAGTTTCTTCAATTTTTTTCTTAAAGTGTGCTGCTCCTAAAATAACTCCATCATATCCATCTTTCGGCATTGTAATCGAAAAAGACACAACCTTTGATTTACCTGGTGGAATAACAACTTCTTTTTGAGGTTCTTTTATTAAGCTAGTTAATGGATACTTTAAAGATTTATCTGCATCCTTACTATTGGATTCAGAGTAATCAATCAGTCCATTATCATTAGTCGTTGCAAAAGTAATATTCCCTTGGATTGTTTCTTCTTTTTTACTATTATTAAAGACCTCAATTTTTAGATCCTGTTTTTGTCCTGGAGACATTTTTAAATCAAAATATGATTTCAGATGATCAATTTGATTTGTTGGAATGATTGCTTTTACAGAAAAATCGATATTATTCTCTGCTTTTACAGATAGAGGGATAAACGATAAAGTTAACAGAATAGCAGAAAAAATTAACAATAATTTTTGACGTAAAAGATCCATTTTTATATTCCCCCTTTAGAATAGAGACTTTATATCATTTTCACTATAAGAAATTTAATAAAGTTTCATCTAATAGGTTCAAATAATATAAAGTCCATTCCATTAATTGTTATTTTTCAAATTAACTACTATAAACCCGGAGCATCCGTTAATGTCCACGTAATAGTTGCCTCATGATTACCAATCGTTGCTGAGCCTGCAGGTATCGTCAAAGTGACATTATCATTTAATGCCCCATCATTCACTTCTGGATTTGGTCCAAGCCAACGAGTTACCCATGTACCATAACCATTACCTGGAGATGCGGAAACAACAGGTGATGCTGTACTTCCGTCAGTATTTAAACCAATTGTTTCAGTTGCTACTGGGGACCCACTTGTACTTAATGAAATAACGGAACCATTTTTAAATGTAATGATTGCACCAGGTAGAGAATCCGCTGTTCCATTTGTAAATTTACTTGCTTTAGCAGTTACTGACCAACCTGCCCCTGTACCACGGCGATCTGACACTTGAATAAATGGCTTTTTAGATTTAGCAGAATAGACTTCTGTTTTATTTGAAATCTCATTAACTCCGAAATCAACTGATGAAACATAATCTAATGTTAATGAACCAGCATTCCCTGTTGGCGGATCTGTTGGATCAGTTGGACCTGATGGTTCTAATGGTTCAATTGGATTTGTAGGATCAACAGGTGTAACTGGACCTGTTCCAGCAACAAATGTTATGGATGATTTTGAATTTCCTACAGATGATACCTCCGCAAAAGTTGAGTGAGCAGCTCCAACTAATGATGACATCCCGATTACACTAACAAGCGCGACTTTAGTAAATTTCATTTCACTTTACTCCTTTAAAAATTATTTTTTGTTTCAACGATGTCATTATATCGCTGTAGTAAAGTGATTCCCATGATGTTTTTTACCTTTGATTTAGGTAAAAATAAAATCCTGTCTTCAATAAAAGTTCACATTTAACTCTATAAAACGCATTAAAAGGTGTTTTTCAATAGATGAAATAAACTTTCACTGAATTAAGACAGAACATTAATAGCAATAATAGTAATAAATCGGACAAAATTTATGGAGATTTTGAATGGATAAATCAACAAAGCGGAAATTACAAATAATAGATATTTTAAGTAAAGAAGATAAGTGGTTTAAAACAGAAGAATTAGCAAGTGAGTTACTTTGTACTGAAAAAACAATCCGAAATGATTTACAGGCAATTAACACACACCTACCTAAAGGATGGCAAATTGAAACAATTAAAGGTAAAGGAATTTATATTAATAAACCGATTTCTTCATCAATTAATCAAATTCGTTCACTTTTCGTAAAAAATTCATTGAAATTTCAAGCTATTATGCTAATACAATTTACTCAAATTAAAAGTATTGCAGAATTAGCAAACGCGCTTTTCACACAACAACCTGCTGTCTATTCAATACTTGATCGAGTTGAGGAATTATTGGAGGCCTACCATTTAACTTTAAAACGTGGCCCGCTCGAAATTGTAGGAAGAGAATTTGAAATTCGGCTATTGTGTGGTGATATCCTAGATGCTTTATGCGCTTATTCGGATGATCAAGAATGGCCACTTGAAGCATTCTCATTTCAAGCTATTAAAAAAATTGTATTAGACACTACTGAAAAATTTAAATTATTCCTATATCCTTCGACTACCAATAAGTACGTCTATTTACTTGGAACGATGTTATATAGAATCGATAAAAAAATGCAACTTGAATTAACTGAGCAATCGATAAACAAGATTTTAGAATCAAATTATTTTAAAATTGCTAATGAAATTTGTAATCATTTAGAACATCAATATAAACATCATATTTCTATGAATGAACGAATTGCGTTTTCATTATTAATATCAACTCTTCCATATTATAGTTTTGACAACATGGAAAAAAACGAATTTCTTTATTTATATCAAAATCAAAAAACAAGGTATTTTAAGGAACTCTTTCACTTAGTTGAACTATTGAAGGAAAAAACAGGTATATCGTTAGATGAAGACGAGGAGTTTCTTTACACATTACATGACCAATTCCAAAGATACTCGTTCATTTTATACTCAATCGATAAAAAAGAACCATCTTATTCAATGGATCGTTATGTTAAAAATCAGTATTCAGACCTATATAAAAAGGTATCAAAAGCCTTACAAATCTGGACGAAAAAATTTTCATACCCCGAAATTACTAGAGATAAAATTGCGAAAGTTTCATTAAATGTTCAAGCTTCTAAAATTAATTTCTCATCATCAAGGAAGAAGGTTTTATTATTAACAAGTAATGGTCCAGGAGTTCATCGTTATATTGAAACGAAACTGGTTACTGCTTTTGGTCATAAAATTGATTTTATTCTTCCTAAATTGGGTGAGTTTGATTCAACAATTATAAATGAACTAAACATTGAATTTATTATTTCTGATTTCTTGCTTGAAGGCGAAATCATTCACCCAGTCATTACAATTGACCCTGTTCTTACGCAAAGAGATCTTGATCAAATTTCAAATTTCTTAAATTCAACATAAAAAAGTAAGGCGAAATAAGCCTTACTTCTTTGTATTTTGACTATCTATTTTCCAAGTGTTGTTTAATAAACTGTGCAATCTCAGCGTTCGCTTGCTTACTAATACTCGAAGCCTTGTCCATTAACTGAAAATCATGAAACATTCCTCTCCAAACTTTACATGTAACCTCTACGCCATTAGCACTTGCTTTTGCCGCATAAGCTAAAATATCATCGATTAACTCTTCCCTTGCGCCTGCATGGATCAGCATTGGAGGTAAACCTTTTAAATCACCATAAAGTGGTGAGATTAAAGGATTTTTCCGATTATTATTCCCTACGTATGTATCAACAATATTGATATCATTTCCATGATAACTTGCATGAATACTATCAAAATCTGAAGTGTATAATTGACTTTCTTTCGTTAAGTCAGTCGCTGGAGAGATCCCTACAACAGCTGTTGGAAAGTTTCCATTTGAAGATTTTATTTTATTTAACAAAGCAAATGCTAAATTACCACCAGCACTATCCCCAACGATAACAACTTTAGAATTGGGACCATAATTTTTTCCTAAATAATTATAAACTTTTTCAACATCAGTTAAAGCTGCTGGATATGGATTTTCAGGTGCAAGTCTATACTGTATCGTAAGTACCCTATAACCTGTCTCTCTAGCTAAGATTGTTCCTAAATTCCTTGAAAAACCTAACCAACCTCCGCCGTGTACATAAAAAACAATCTTATCTTCTGAAGATCCATCTGGAATTAACCATTCCACTTTTGTTCCTTCAATATTATCTCCCTTAATTTTAATATTCGAAGGAGTTGGGACTATTTGTTTTTCAATTTCGATTCGTTTTTGCTCTAATGATGCCGTTCTTCCTTCTTTTGCTTTTTTTATATTTAATGCTCTAAGAGCTTCCGAGACTTTGTCGGGTTTCTCATTTTGATAGATGAGGGAAGAATTACTTTCACTTTTTACAGTATTTTTTGAAGCAACTAAATAATTTCCAATTAACAAACAAGTCACTAGTAACAGAAATAAAAAAGTTTTTTTCAAATTGGCTCCCTACTTTTCTGGTATTTTTTGTCTTCTAATATTAAATTTTCCATTTTCTCATGAATTAATCGAAAAAAAAGGAGCACAGAACTTGTGCACCTTTTTAGCGTTTAGACATTAAAAAGTAGGTAAATTACTTAAATTATTTGTAGGATCACCATCAGGATAAGAACGAAGTGTTTTATGTGGATTATCTCCACGAGTTAGACCTGTGTTCACATCTTCAATTTGTTCAAGTTCTGCCATCGCAATGGCTTGCTCAATCCCAACTATTTCACCATTTTGAAATTTTACATCTGTAATATCACCATCGCCATTTTTTCGTACTGCGACGATATGTAATTTATTTGGATCATCTTGATGTTCAGGATGTCCGATACCACGATTTTGAAACGACATACCAACACACCTCCATTTATTAGACACAAAAATAGTATGGCGAAATGAAAATATGTTTATCCTTCCAAATTATTACAAGAATAAATCCAATATAACCTTGTTAGATATTTCACAAATTATACACAGACAATTTTGCACAAACACTATACGATAGTTATGTAATCATTAATCCAAACACTTTCGAAAGAAGGGAAAAATATGACTACTGTTTTAGGAATGACAAGAGAAGGCAGATTAATTCACAAAATTGGTGAAGGCTATTACCGATATACAAAATTAAACAAAGATGAACTAAAAATATTAAATATACTTGTTGGTGAAGGTATGGCGACTGTCGAAAAAAAGGGGATCGGTTATGCGGCTCTTGTCAAACTGACTGAACAAGGCAAAATTATTAAACACGAATGTTAACTTTCATTGATTAGAATAAATGAATTAATACAACCATGAAAAGTCTTAATCGGTTAAAAACCCCCATTTTTAAATCCCTTTAATTAAAATCTGCATAATTAAGCATACAATTAAAGGGGTATTTTTTAATAAGGCAACTATGTTTTTTGATATATGCTTTGGTGAATCTTTATTTATGCAATTGACATAATAGGATTTATAAAGCTTAATATTGAAAGTTTCTATTAAAAAGGCTCTGTTAATTTAAACAAATGATTTTTGTACTAAAAAAGAGGTTGTCTAATTAGACAGCCTTTAAGAGCACAATGTAACCAATGCAATGCGTTAGTTGAACAGGTTAAATACTATATGAAGTTTTTCTTATATCCAAAATTTCAGCTTTCGAACAATAAAAATGAAATCCATTGTCTTCATAGTCAAACACTTCAAGTTTAACGTTCTCCCATCTCCATTCGCTAATATCTCTTATATCTAATGATATTTGGTGATAGGTTCCAGAAGATTCAAAATTGATTTTTTGTGGATCATGAAATCTAACCATAATTTTATATCTTAAATCAGTGCTTTCAATTACAAATTCAATATCAAGTACAGCTTTCTTTTCAAAATTTTCCTCAAATATTTTAAAATGAAAGTCAGTAATTAATCTAACATCCATGAAAGAAAAATCGTCTAACGTTCTATTTACAAGATCAATTTTCATATTCATATTTCCACACCTCAAATGGTACAAAGATTAAGTAACTAATGCAGTGCGTTAGTTAGGACGAAAATTTTTTTACTATATTCTAAAAACTTTATTTATATCCAATGCTTCTGAAATAGTTTTCGCTTGAAGGTCGGATAATAAATACACTTAAAAATAGCGCTAAAAATAGCATAATAAGACTACCAGCAATTACTGACATTTTAATCGATACATAGTGAGTAGAAAATCCGATTAGCATAGTTGAAACTATCACTAATATTGCCTCAACAAAACCATAGATACTTCCAACTCTTCCCATTATCTTAACATCTACGTCGGATTGGTAAAATGTATCAAATCCCGTATTTGCAAAAGACAACGCAAATGATAATATGAAAAATCCTAATCCAGCCATTGAAAAAGAAATAGAAAATGAATATACGATATATCCTAATGATAAAAAAATTGTCCCAATCCCCATAAGCCAAGAAGGATGTAGTCGTTTTGCAAAAATTGTATTAATAATTGCACCTATACCAATTCCTGCTCCAGCAATACTTACTAGAACACCATATTCTGTATTACTCAAATGAAGTATGCTCTTTGAAAACACTACTTCTAATGAATCAACAGCAGCCGTTAAAACTAATATACTATTAAATAAAAAATAAATTTTCATAACGTAACTTGATTTACGGCTGAATTTTAAAACCTCAGTAAAATCTTTCCTAATTAGTTTGAAGGAGAGCTTCTCATATTTAACCTTTCGCATTGTTACCTTATCCAAATTAGGCAAACTAGCTGTTACAATTCCCGAAATGATAAATGAGATCGCATTAATATTAATAGCAAACATAGGTGTGCCAATCATAAAAAGTAGACCTGCAATCGCTGGTCCAGTTAGGAATCCTCCAGATTGAACTAAACTACGCAAAGCATTGAAGCGAATCCTCTGATTCTGTGGAATTAATTTAGTTATATAAGTTGTTGATGTTGGATAAAACATTGAACTTCCCATATTAACGATAAATACGATTACAAAGATCAGAAAGACGGATGATATACTTGGTATTAAAAAAATTAATAATCCCCTCAAAAAATCCAAAAATACCATTAAATTCCTTTTGTTAAATCGGTCAATTAAACTACCAGCCCATAGGTTAGTAAGTATTGTTGCTAGTGGTTTCAAGACATAAAGAGTGGATATAGCCAAAACAGATTTCGTCATATCAAAAATAATTAGATTTAGTGCGATTAAATAAATCCAACCTCCAATATTTGAAACGCCTATTCCAAATAGTAAAAGCAAAGGGTTTTTCCAAGTAATATACATCTTATTTTTTTTCATTTTACACCTCTGAATAAGCATTTTTAATTTGTACAAATAAAAAAACTCGCCCTCCAAGACCGTAGTCTTGGGGACGAGTTTACCTATCGTATCGTGGTGCCACCCCAGTTTGTTAATATGTCATCACATTAACCTCATTAAGTACATTTTAAACATACTCATACTCTATAACAGGAGCACCTGTCATACCATCGCCATTATTGGTTCCGATATGAAACTCAGAGTCTTGCTTCAATGGACCATTCATACTCCTTTTCAGCAACTGGAGCTCTCTAAGATGAATGAATTCTATTTACTCTTCTCTTCATAGTTTTTTATTTATTTTTATACTATTATAACTTTTCTGTTTTATTTGTCTACTGTTTTTTATTTATTCATTATTGCACTAACCTGCCAGTTAATTGAATAAGAAAATCAACAATCTACTTTAACAGAGCCTAAAAAACGCTTTCTCATAATGAAGATAACGTTTTAGACTGATTTCAAATTTGTTCATTTAAAACTTGTGCCAGTCCGATAAAAAACTTTAATGACTCTGGATTAGCCATCGAACCTTGGTTGACTACTTTTTCAGGAGAAAAACCTAATAATATTTTACGTATTGGAACTTCTAACTTTTTACCACTCAATGTTTTTGGAATTTGCTCAACTTCATAAATTTCATTAGGGACAAAACGCGGTGATACCTTATGTTTAATTTCTACTTTTATTTTTTCCTTTAATTCATTTGTCAAAGCAACCCCATTTTTAAGTACAATAAATAATGGCATAAATGACTGACGGCCAAGTAGCTCTAAATCAATCACTAAACCTTCCATTATCTCATCAAGTGACTCAACAACTCGATAGATTTCGCTTGTACCTAGACGCACTCCATGTCTATTAATTGTTGAATCTGATCTCCCATAAATGACACAACTACCTTTTTCATCAATTTTAATCCAATCTCCATGTCTCCAAATACCTGGATAAACTTCAAAATAACTTTCAAGATAGCGCTCATTATTCGAATCACCCCAGAAATAAAGCGGCATTGACGGCATAGGAGAAGTAATCACTAGTTCCCCTACCTCATTAATTACTGGTTTTCCCTCATCATCAAATGATTGTACATGAACTCCTAATGAACGAGCTTGAATCTCTCCAGCATAAACAGGAAGAATCGGTGAACCTCCAACAAATGCTGTGCAAACATCAGTACCTCCACTAGTTGAAACAAGCCAAATGTCATCTCTTATATTTTCATATACCCAAGAAAATCCTTCGACTGATAGTGGCGATCCAGTTGAACATATAGACTTTAATTTAGAAAAACTATGTCTATCTTTTAGCTTTATTGCATGCTTCTCACACACGCTTAGGAATCCTGCACTTGTACCAAAGAATGTTACACCTACTTCTTCTGCAAGGTCCCATAAAACATGTAGACTAGGATAAGAAGGGCTTCCATCAAACAATAATATCCTACTGCCAGATAACAATCCTCCAACTAATTGATTCCACATCATCCAGCCAGTAGTAGTAAACCAAAAAATGACATCATCTTGATTTATTCCTTGTTCAACTACTAATGTCTTAAGTTGCTCAACTAATATTCCACCTTGACTTTGTACAATTGGTTTAGGCAAACCTGTTGTCCCCGAAGAAAATAGAATCCACAGTGGATGATCAAAAGGAACAACTTCAAAAGTAAGTTCACTGCTTCCCACCAATAATTCATTCCAAAAAACTGTTTCGTTTTCCATTTTATATTCATCAAAATTTACATATGGCACTAAAATTGTCTTCTTTAATGTAGGTAGTTCAGACTGTAGCTCCTCAACGCTTGATAACCTATTTTGAACTTTTCCATTATAAGAATAACCATCCACCGCAAATAAAATAGTCGGTTCGATTTGTTTAAATCGGTCAATTACACTACTCGTTCCAAAATCTGGTGAACAGCTAGACCAAATTGCTCCAATGCTTGCACAAGCTAAAAAGGCAATGATCGTTTCAGGGATATTGGGCATATATGCTACAACTCGATCCCCAGATTTAACACCTAATTCTCTTAAAGAATTTGCGACCAATCCTGTCTTTTCCTTAAGCTCTTTCCAACTTATTTCTGTTTTTCGAGTAATTTCTGATTGAAAAATTAATGCAGTTTGGTCTCCTTTATCATTTCGAAATACATGTTCTACATAATTAATTTTAGAGCCGGTAAACCATTTTGCGCCTGGCATTTTTCGCTCTTCAAGAACATGATCGTATGGTGCATGGGAAATTACATTACAATATTTCCAAACGCTTTCCCAAAAGGACTCTAATTCATCGACTGACCATTTCCATAACTCACTTTGTGAATTGAAAAATAGATTTTTTTCATTTTCGAGCCAGTTCATAAAATGGCTAACTCCAGCATTTTCAATTTGCTGCCTAGTTGGTTCCCATAATAAAGCACCTTCAGTAATCGCTTTCATTATTACTCCTCCTACATTAGCAATCTATTTATTTTAAGGACACAGTAACTGCACATAGCACAAACCTTTTGATGGAAACTCCTTATAAGCTTTCCGTTATGTATTAGTTGATTGTTTTTTTCTAAAAATACTTAATATTTAAAAATTAACTATTATACTATTACACACTAAATTTACTGTCAATATCGAAAATGAATCATCGTTCAATAAAAGCACACTTTAATACTGTACATTTAACTATTAATCTCTGAAATTAACCCAAAAAACTTCATACTATATCCTCATAGAGATAGTGTTGATATTTAATTTGATTGAATGTAATATATTAATTGATAATCCTGCAGGTTATTATTACCAATTTAACCAATATTTACCATAAATATATTTTAGCTCGTATATACCCAGAAATATGGTCTGGGAGTCTCTACCTAATTCCCGTTAAGAATTAGACTACGAGGTAATTTTTACTTTATTAGTAAAAAAGCTGAATTTAATAAAGGTTAACTATGTCCCTTTGAATCGATCTTTTAAATACGCTATTAATCATAGACTGTTTAAAAGTATGTATTCTTCACCTATTTGAAGGACTTTATATACCTTTAAAATTCCAACTTTTTTGCGAACCAAGATAAAGTAGGACTTATCTCTTTTGTGGAGTATACGTCCTACTTTATCTTGGTTTTTTTACGTCACTTAAATGTTTTCTTAAATTAATGTTTATAGAAGGGGTTTATTGATATGTATAAGGCCATGTATCATACTTTTGACCACCTAAGACTATCTGACAAGCAAACGCAAGAGGCTAATATTGCGTTCTTACATGACTTTAATGCAGTTTTAGAATCCCCCCATTTAAAAAAATTAGCAAAAAAAACACAGTTAATTCCCAACTCAGAGCATTGCCATAATCGTTTGTCTCATACTATTGACGTATGCCATGTTTCAGGCTTAATCATGGAACATCTTAACAATTATTTTCAAGAAAATAACATTACACCCATAAATAAAGATTTAGTAAATGCTATTAGTCTAGCTCATGATATAGGTCATCCACCATTTGGACATACCGGTGAACGAGCGCTAGATGAAATGATGAAAAAAATGGGTGGATTTGAATCGAATGCACAGAGCGTTAAAATTTTAGTTAATAGTTCGGATAATTTTAAATACAGAACCCTTACAGCCTTAATGAAATACAAAACTAAAATCCCTTTAATTAGAGAAGAATATAACGGTTTAATCAAAGGCTATTACGGGTATATGACAGACTATTTAGAACCATTATTTTTGACATATCAAGAAAATGTCATTGAGCAATCAATCGTGGACATAGCAGATACGTTATCTTATGCGCTATCAGATCTAAAAGATTTAATTCTATTTTATGGAGAAAATAGATTTGCTCAATTACTTAATAGACATTTTACTGAAAGCGCGATGCTAGAGGAGACAATGCTTTTTTTCCCTGAAATTAGTAGATCTGAATTACTTTATTTCATTCCAAAAATTATGGAAGACATTAAAAATAATATACTTGGAGAAATCTTTCAAAATTACGGTAAGTTCATATCGGAACCACTACAATCTATTATCCATGATTTTATAGATACATTAGTGATCAAGATAAACTATGCCCAACCAATGTACAGTAAATTGAATCTTCCAATAGAAAATGAATTAAAACTTTTTCTATTAAATCAAATTACAAAGAAATGTTTCTTAGAAAGAAAAGTTAATAGAGAAATAGATAAAAAGATTACTCATAATATACAGCTCACCTACGATTATCTTTTTAACTTAAATAGTGAGGTTTCTTTGTTGAAATTAGATAAGGAAGTCTTACACCAATTGATCAATATCTCTAATGTTATTGAGCGTTCACGTTTTGTTTGTGACGTAATATGTCATTTAAGTGATATGGAGATTGGAAATTTTGTAAGAAAATCCAATAAAAAAATAATTGTAGTATAACAGGAGGAAATAACATGAGTATAAATGTAAAACAATCTGTCGAGCAGTTTAGTTTAAATAGTAAAGAGTATTATGAAAACAGATACGAATTATATGAAAGATTACGTAATGATGCACCTGTTTTTTGGCATGAGGAAATGCAATCCTGGTTTATAACTAGGTATGAGGATGTGTCCAAGAATTTACTAGGAGATAAATTTATTTCAAGTAATGTAATTCCGAATAAAATGAGTAATCTCGCTGAAGGAGAAGATCAACATTTTAAAGATATAATCGATATCATTAAGACTTGGATGGTCTATAATGATCGACCAGTTCATTCACAATTAAAAGGTTATATGAACAGAGCCTTTTTAGTTAACGAAATCGAACTTATTGCTCCTGAAATTCAGAAAATTGTTTCTACAATCGTTGATAAAGTACTTGAAAAAAACATAAGTTCATTTGACTTTGTAAAAGAGATCGCACACCCTATTCCTGCAATGGTACTTTGCAAAATGTTAGGAATTCCTGGTGAAGAAGTTGACAGATTCATTAAATGGTCTGATGATATCGCATTATTTATGCAAGATTTCGTTGTGTCTCATGTACCAAGTAAAGAAATTAGTGAACAAGTTAGAGGAAGTGTAAGAGAAATTTGGACATACCTTTCAGATGCGATTGCGGAAAGGCGTAAAGAAAAGAAAAATGATTTATTAAGTAGATTAATCTCTGAGACTCCTGGTGAAGATGGTGAACTTACTGATGATCAATTAATTGCTCAAACAATGCATTTAATTTTCGGTGGACATAAAATTCCTCAATTTGTGTTAAGTAATACATTACATCTTCTATTTAAGAATCAAGATGTTCTAGAAATGCTTAAAAAAGATATGTCCCTTCTTCCAAAATTATTAGATGAAACAATGAGACTAGAAGGGCCAATCCAATATATTGTTAGACATGCTTCAAATGATATCGAATTACACGGACAGCAAATCAAGAAAAATGATTCTGTTTATTTCTTCTTAGCTTCTGCTGGCCGAGACGAGCGAGTATTTGCAAATCCTGACAAAATGGATATAAGTAGAACAGGTTTCCGTCATGTAGCTTTCGGTGGGGGGTATCATACTTGTATAGCTGCTGCTTTTGCTCGTGTAGAGATCATGGAGATTCTTAAGGAAGTAATAACTCGTTTTCCAACAATCGATTCATTATATGATTTAGAAAATCCAGAGTGGACTGCAAACCCTACTTTCACTGGAATGATCAAGATGCAAGTGAAAATCTAGTATTACTGGAGTATTTGATAGGAATAGAAAAAAATTCTATTCCTATTTTTTCTAAGTTAGAGGTGATTAAAAATTGAATAATGAGTTTCATAATACCACCATTTTAGTCGTTCATGAAATTTATGGAATTAACAAACATATAAAAGATATTTACGACAGTTTAAATAGGTTAGGATTTACAGTTGTATGTCCAAATTTATTAGGTAATTCAGAGAACTATTGCTATAAAGATGAAAACAAAGCTTATAAGCATTTTGTTCATGAGATCGGGTTTGAGTTAGCTACTAATAAAATTATAACTCTTGCAAAAGAGCTTCGAACTAAGTGTACTAATCTGTATATTTTGGGTTTTAGTGTAGGTGCAACGATTGCATGGTTAGGCAGTAAATATGACGGGTTATTTGATGGAGTAATTGGATTTTATGGTTCGAGGATTAGGGACTACTTAGAGGTTAGTCCAAAGTGTGAGACCTTATTAATTTTCCCAACGAAAGAAAAATCATTTGATCCTGAAAGTGTCGTAATGAAATTGAAAACAAAAGATAGGATTCAAATCATTAAAGTAGAAGGAAGTCATGGTTTTACCGATCAATCAACTTCTAATTATGATCGGTATGCTACTGAATATTGTTTTCAAAAAATGCGTGATTTTATTATGAAACAAAATCATCAAAAAAATAATTTTTCCGAAACGGGAGGAATCAAATGACCGATCAAAGATGGATGTCTTTACAGTTTTTTGGGTTTTTCTTCACTTTCGGAATCTTCGTGCCTTATTGGTCTGCTTGGCTAACAACAAGTAAAGGTTTTACAGCCGATGAGGCTGGACTAATCATTGCTTTAGGATTAATTACAAGGTCAATAACAACATTTTTTATTTTTCCATTTATAAGTAGATTCCTAAATTTAGCAAGATTAAATCAATTAGTTTCCCTAACTACTGTTACACTATTAATCATTTTAATCCCGTTTAATAGTTTAATTGCAGTAGCTTTCATTACAGTTTTATTAAGCCTAGTTTATCCAATGCCATTAGCAATGTATGAGTCTATGGCATCTATCCTTATTAGAGAAAGCAAAATAGAGTATGGAAAAAGTAGATCTTATGGTTCGATTGGCTATATTATTTCTCTATCATTAACCGGGATACTTATATCTTTAAAAAGCGAAAATGTAGTTGTTTACCTTTTGATTGTTGGATGTGTTCTACTTACTTTCATAACATCCATTAACGCTCCTTTACCTTTAAAAACAAAAATAACATCAAAGAAAGTACCACTGTTTAAATTGTTTAAATCAAAAGCATTTTTAATAGTATTAACAATCTGCATCACACTTCAAGCTGCACATGCTGCATATTATAGTTATGCTGTGCTTTTTTTGAAAAATATTGGGGTAAAAACTAGTTTTACAGGTTTCATCTTAATCATTGCAGTAATATCAGAAATTGCTTTCTTCTATATATCAGACTCTCTATTTAAAAGACGATCTGTTCCAGTTTTATTAATGTTTAGTGTAAGTGCTTCCATATTAAGATGGGTATTGATTTTTTCTTTTAACAGCATTTCAGTTTTTGTATTGTCTCAATTTTTACATTCTATTACTTTTGGGCTTACTCAATATGCCTTTGTGAAATACTTAGATGAAAACATTGAAAATAAGTACTTCCCCTTTGCTCATGGAATTTATGCAGCTCTAGGTTTAAGTTTAGGTAGCGGTATTTTAACATTAGTAAGTGGTTACCTCTACTCTATATCTCCATCTTTTGCTTTTTTAGGTATGGCATTGGTCTGTATCCCCTGTTTAGGATTGTGTTACTTTTTGAAATTAACATTAGGGGATCAAAATAACTTAACAGGAGAGATAAGTGAAAATGTTACTAGTAAAAGAAAAAGTGTATAGTACTAACAAGTCTATAAAATGTGATGAAACAATTCATACAGAAGTAATTCAAGTGAATGAAGAAAAAGTGATTAAGTTGAAATTTCTAAGTTCAAGTTCTCCTAGAAATCAAGGTGTCGGATTTATATCAGAAAATGGAATATCAATCAACAATGCCCCAAAACAAAAAACAGTCATTATTTGGAGAAGTGAAGTTCAATCTGAACTGATCTTAAAATGCTCTAGTGGCTTTTTAAATGTTTTTAATGTGTGGGAAGAAGAACGAATGGTGGGATTCCATGATTTTCAGTCTGGTATGAGAATCAAAAAGGAAAATGATGTCATGTTCTACAGTTGTAATGATGCTTATGCGAATAGTAATTTTACCTCTCTAGTATTCTCACTTCAAATACTATCCGATTAAAACAAGCAAAAAAGCAGAGTTGAATTTTTTCAATTCTGCTTTTTACTAAAATAACTTATACCATCTTTTCCTTAATCCAATCCTTTCTTTACGTCTATTTTTGGAAAGAATAGGAAAAACTAAATTAAGATTCGATATAGTAAACTTTTGTTCAAACTAGAAAGTAGGTATTAAACATGACTGAAGATTTTTTTGCTGATTATGAAAAATTTGTTGTTCCACCTTTATATCAATTTACAGGAGAGAAACGAAAATTTAATCCTAAAGACTATGCATCATATTACATCTTAACAGTCTCATTATATGACTCTCTTATATCAAATTGGAACGATGCGGCTAAATATAAAATTGACGTCCGAAACTGTATAGATCACGTATTAAATGATTTTAATGAAAAAAAAGGTGGTAAGTATCATCTTCAATTACTTGAATTTGAAAGTGATAAATCATATTTTGTCATTGCCTTGTCTATAAAAAATAAAATTGAAAAAGAAAAAATCAATGGAATTATTTCAAAGTATATTGAACAACTTGTATCAAACTCTTTTTATATTGGACAGAGCTGGTACTGGTTAATTGGTCAAAAAGGGAAAAGAGACCGAAAACTCTTCAATATATCAATAAAGGAATACATGCACTAGTCTACTAATTATACGGCATTATATTTTTCTTTTATCCTATAAAAGGATTTGATTTGATATAATTTTTCTAGCCAATTCCTTTCCATTTTTATTTTATGTAATGTCCTCCCCTCTAAAATTCCCCTTCTAAATAAGCTTTAACAACTCTACTCAATCGTTCTTTATACAGAACGGTCGAATCCTTGTATTTATAAGGATATTCTAATTTACTTTACCTAATATTTCATAATCTTCTTCAAATATCCCTACTAAAAGAAAAATGAGCCAATCAACTAATCGGCTCATTTCTAAAACTTCAGTCAGCTATTGTAATTTAATTTAGTCCTTTGAACCCATACTTCTCTAATATCTTCATAGACTCATCATTTTGAAGATATTCATAGAATTTTTTAGCTTCTTTAGGTTGCTTGCTATTCTTTATTACGCCTAACGGATAAATAATTTGATCATGTGTATTTTCAGTTGCTGTTGCTACAATCTTAACTTTTGTAGATGTCAAAGCATCTGTTTTATAAACTATCCCTGCGTCCACATTATTTGTTTCTACATAAGAAAGTACTTGTCTAACATCCTTACCATATACTATTTTTCCTTCAATTGCTTTCCAAACATTTAAATTTTCCAATGTTTCTTTACCATATTGTCCTGCTGGTACTGCTTCTGGCGTACCGATAGAAACTTTATCTGCTTTTGTAAGATCTTCAAAAGAGTTAATTTCTTTTTTTGTATCTTTTGGTACAACTAAAACCAGTTCATTCCCAACTACATCTTTGCCTTGGCTCTTATCAATTAGACCATCTTGTACTAAATTATTAAATTTGTCCTCTGCAGCCGAGAAGAAAAGATCCACTGGTGCTCCTTGAGAAATTTGTTGTTGTAATGCTCCGGATGCTCCAAAGTTAAAGTTTATTTTCACATTAGGATTTGCCTTTTCAAAGTTTGATTTAATATCATTTAGTGCATCCTGCAAACTAGCAGCTGCTGAAATAGTCAATTCCACATTTTTTTGAGAAACTTCTTGTTTCTGAGCTGTTGACTTTTTAGCTTGTTCATTTGATGAACAACCAGATACAACTAGTCCTAATAACATCATCGAAACTATTAAAGAATAAATTTTTTTCATCATTCATCTACCTTCCCATTTAAAACATAATTAGTTATATCTAATTATATTTAGTTATAACTAAATAAGAAATAGAATTTTAAAATTCCCATTAAATTTACTAGGAATATGCTTTTTAAAAGGCATTGAGTTAAAATAGAGAATGGAGGGATATAAATGACGATGGAACTTTCCTATACAATCGAAGAAGTGTCACAGTTTTTAAAAGTATCGAAATTAACCATTTATGACCTTGTCAAAAAAGGTGAATTACCTGTATTCCGTGTAGGAAGACAGATGAGAATAGCAGCAAATGACTTGGACAATTACATAAAAAACAATAAAACAAATCCAAAAACCACATTGCCCGCCTCTGTTTTTGAACCTCGCAGAAGCGATCCAAAAGAAACAAATCATGTTGTTATTAGTGGTCAAGATTTAGTTTTAGATATGCTCGGTAACCAGATCGAGAAAAACTCAACCTATAAATCTTTAAGATCTTTTACTGGAAGCTTAAACAGTCTTATTTCTATGTATAATGGAGAATGTGACATCGTTAGCCTTCACCTTTTTGACGGGGATACAGGAGAGTATAATCTACCATATCTTAAAAAAATTTTAGTGGGGCATCCATTTATTTTATTCAATCTGCTATCTAGGAAAGCAGGTTTATACGTTAAAAAAGGTAACCCTTTAAAGATTACATCTTGGAAAGATTTAGAACGTGAAGATATAAAAATTGTCAATAGAGAGAAAGGGTCAGGTGCTCGAATTCTTCTCGACGAACAGCTGCGTATCAACGAGATTTTTTCAAAAAAGATTAACGGATATGAACATGAAGAAAGCAATCATTTAAGTGTGGCCTCCGCTGTCTCCACTGGGGTAGCAGACGTTGGAATAGGAATTGAAAAAGCTGCTAAAATTGTTGGAATTGATTTTATTCCACTAATCACAGAACAGTATGATTTAGTTATATTAAAAACCCCTAAAAATGACCACCTGATTAGTATAGTTAAAGAAATTTTAACTTCGGATCAGTTTCGATCAGAGGTTGATTCTTTAGGAGATTATGATACTTCTAGAACAGGGAAAATTATATATGAGACAAATTAAAAGAAGGCTACTGAATTTGTAGCCTTCTTTTTTGCCGTTTATTTGAAAAGTAAGAGTTATTCTAAAAAGACCAAGTCGATTATGATCTGGTCCTATATTTAAAATACTTTACGATAAAGAGTTAAAACATACTTACATCATACATTGTATTAACAGAAGATTTTTTATGTAAGGATTTAATTTCCTCTTCAATTTCGCGACAATTCCTTACGATCTCCTTTATATGTGAAATAATTTGTAAACATTCAAATGAAGGCACCACTTTAGATTCGTCGTCACACTCAATTAGCTTTATGCCGAATTCAACTTCTAAACTAATGATTGATTCTTTCATATCAGCTTCATTAATAAAAAATTTCTCTGCTGCAATCGTAAAGGAACCACTTTCTAAAACCCCACAAAGATGACTTAATTGTTCAATTTTCATATAGTTTCCTCCATACTCTACGATGTTCCTTTTCCTGATCTAGTTTAATTATATTAAGTGTTGATGTGATTTTAATTTTGAAAAAAAGTATCAATATTGGTTTTTCTGATTAAATGATGGTTTTTCAATTAATTAATCGTTTATAGCTGCGTATGTTATCTCCTTTCTAAAAAACAACTGACCAAATTCAAATAAGTCCAACTCCAATAAAAGAAAAATTCTACAATTAAAATTAATTTCCCTTTGATTTAAACTTGGGTTATTTTTGCCTTGATTTTATTGAATTTTCCAGTTCGATACTTCTAATTTCAGAAGAAATCTATGTTAAATAGGGCAATTTTATATTACTCAAATAGAAAAAACCCTATAATTGGTGGTTTCTTAGGGATTCTCTATTCTTAAAATTTTTTTAACTATAACTATTCATTTGGGGTAATTTAGTTAAAAGATATTAATTTTTCCAATGAAACCTGATAACACACTAAATTCTAAGCAAAATTTAATGATTAATACAGCTTAAATCACACTATAATTGCATATAAGAAATGGTAGAAAGATAGTCAATCTAATTTGCACATTCGGGGGAATAACAATGGTTTTCTTTTATCAATTCGGAATTTTAGTTGTTATTATTGGAATCGTTCTCTTCTTATTGTTTTATAAAGTCTTTATCAAAATAGGTAGATTATTTAATACTCATATTAAAAACATTAAAAAAGAAATTGGGAGAGATGAAGAGTGAACGGATTAAGAAGTCTGATTGCAGGCGGAGTTATTATAATTGGAGGTATTATTTACACAATTGGTGGTATGTCGCATATTAGTGTTGGTAGTATTGGTATTGAAAAACATATGAGTGGAGAAATTACTGAAGTCCCCCAAGGTTTTCATTGGACTGGTTGGGGAGTTTCAGTACAAGAATATCCTACATATACACAATCATTAGTTTTATCAAGTGACAAACACGAAGGTGGTAGTTCTGATCAAGAATGGTCAGTAGGTACCGGAGATCAGCAAGAGCTACCTGTTAATACAAACTTAACATGGAAAATTTCAACTAAAAACGTAGCTAATCTTTATCAATCAGTAGGTGGAAAAGATATTAGTTACATCAAAAATAACATCGTCAAACCTACAATGAAAAATGTTGTTAACAAAATTACGCACAAATATAGCTGGAACGACATTAAAGGCTCAAAACAAGCTGATATCACTGAAGAAATCAATCTTGCACTAGATAAAGAACTTGCAAAACAAGGTATTGAAGTCGGAACTTTTGGATTTACACACGTAGGTTCCCCAGCAGGTATGGCACAATCGCAAGCACAATTAGCAACTTCTGAATTGAACGTAAAAAAGGCATTAGCTGACCAAGAAAAAGCCAAGATTGAAAATCAAACAAAAATCCTAAATGCGGAAGCAGATGCTAAAGCAAATAAAATTTTATCAGACTCACTTACTCCAAGTTTATTAAAGAAAATGGAAATGGATGCACGACAAAAATGGGGTTGGGTTACTGTTCAAGGTGGGACACCTCTAGTTCAAGCAAAATAAACAAAGAACAATCTAGAAGCTTTCTTCAAAGTGATCATAAATTTATATGAATTTGAAAATATTTTAACAGACATAATAGATCATTAGAATTTGAATTGTTAATAGAAAATTATTTTAAAGGTATTTTATTTCTCCCAAAACTTTTTAAAAATAGAAAAATAAAAAAACAATCCTCTCCGTAAATTAAAGCTCTTTCTAAATTTTTAGGAAGGGTTTTTATTTTCAATAATTTGACATAAAAATGATGAAAGAACACTATACAAGTATGATATTCTCTAGATGTAATAAAAACAGTTGGAAACGTAGGTAAATATTGTGAGTTTTAATATTCAAGTTTCAGGATCTCTAATTTATTAAGTCTAGTATTATGAAAGGCTGGTACAATTGATTGTTAAATTTCTTATATCCTAGCATAATCATTTCTACTTTTTTTATCCTATATTTTGGATATCAATTTCTAAAAGGTTCAATTACTCTCCTAAAACTCCTTTATTGGTTAATCTTTGGTATTTACTTTACATGTCTTATTAATTTGACTTTATTTCCTTTCCCCTATCAAAAATATTTAATTCAAGTAATGATAGAAGATCACTTGGGATATAATCATAATTTTATTCCCTTTAAATCAATTGTAGATACCATCAATTATGGCTCAATTTCAATTTTTCTAAAACAAATTGCTGGTAATGTTTTATTATTCATACCACTAGGATTTGCATTCCCTATTCTATTTTTTAAACTAACAAACAGAAAAACGATTTTAATAGGTTTTACACTAAGTCTAGCAATCGAATTAATTCAAGCTACTTCTGGACTGTTCCTTGGCTATAACTACAGATCATGTGATATTGATGACTTAATACTAAATACACTTGGAACAATTATAGGACTAGCTATTTAAAGTAAGTTCCAGATACTTTAAAAATTTTGAAGAGTTCATAGATAAAAACCTAACTTCGTAAACCTTAGATTTTATAGAATGCCTACACAAAAAAATAGGGGTTGATTAAAGCAATCAACCCCTTTGTTTAAAAAGTAAATCTTATTTAAGCTACAATCTCTTTTTTACTTTGAACCGCTATATTTTTAGTAAGTAAGCTCACAACGACTAAAAATACAAGATTTACAACTAAGCCAATTACACCGATATTCAAATCTTTAATATATTGAGGCAGTGCTGGGAATAATGATCCGATTGTTGTATTACTTATAGTCACATAAGTAACTGTTGCAACTCCAGTAAGAATACCAGCGAATGCACCTTGCTTCGTTACAAAGTTCTTTTTCATTAAACTAAAGACAAGTGTCGGGAACAATTGAGTAACTAGACTGTATCCCATTAAAAGTAGAGTTACTAATGTAGATCCACCATTAAATGTGAAAAATACTGCGAATAAAGCAACCACAGGAACAAGGTATTTAGCTAAAACTGCAACCTGCTTTTCTGTAGCAGATGGTACAAATACTTTATAAATATTTTTTGATATTAAAGTAGCAGATGCCATTAGAATCATCGAACCTGGCACGATAGCCGTCAATACACCTGCTCCACCAACGATTCCAACAAACCACGGGTTAAAAGTTTGTTTACTTAATTTTAATAAAGACAGATCTGCATCCGGACCTTGTAGTCCAGGAACTTGCAGAATTGCCGCAAATCCAACGAAAAACACAAAAAGCAACACAAGTTGGTATAAAGGCATGATAATCGCATTTTTACGAAATACGTTTTCACTTTTAGCTGAATAAATGGAGCCAAAAGTATGCGGCCACATATAAAATCCTAAGGCTGTTAGAAGAACCGTAGAATTAAACCAAGATACACTTAATCCCTCTTTTGGGAGACTTAAAAAACCTGGTTTAGCCTTATCAACTGCTTCAAACATCGCTTGGAATCCACCATAATAATGAATAGGTAGATAGATTCCTAGAAATAGAACAACACCAAGAATCATAATGTCCTTTAACGCTGCAGTCCATGCAGATCCATGGATACCAGATATCATTACATAAATAGTCACTGAAATAGCACCGATCCAAATGGCAAAAGTTGGTGAAATCATTCCATAAGAAGCCTCTGAAACGATGCTTCCTAATCCTTTTAATTGTAGAACTAAGTAGGGAATTACAGCAGATACACCAACTATTGAAACTAAAACGCCAAGTGCTTTACTTTTGTATTTACTTGCGAAAAAGTCCGGTTGAGACATTAAATTATTTTCTTTAGCATACTTCCATATTTTTGGAAGCAACCAATAAGACATAATATAAGCAAGTGCACCATAAGCAGTGATGTAGTAGGTAGGACCTCCTTTTCCATAAGCCCAACCACTTCCACCTAGGAAAGTAAAAGTTGTATAGATTTCTCCAGCCATTAAGAGAAAGACAAAAATAGTACCAAATCCTCTTCCTCCAACACTCCATTGCTCAAGATTCATGTCTTTTCCTTTCCTAGCTTGTACCCCTAGAAAAATCGATACTGCAAGAAAAAGAAAAATGATAATTAATGCACTATTCATCCTATCTGTCCCCCTTATTAGCTGAATCTAATTTAAAGATAATCCACATAACTGGTGTTGAAAAAACAGTCCATAATACAACCCAAAAAAGGAGAAAAGGCATTCCTAATACAAATGGCTCAACGTGGTTTGCCCAAGATGAAAAGCCCAGAATAGCAATAAATGGAATAAGTGCTAATAAATGATAGATTTTCAAAAATTGTTCCCCACTTTCAATTTTAAATTTATATTAGTTTTAATATTCAGAAAAATAAAAGTTTAGATTAAGTAGAACCTTGTAAAATAAGGGTCTACTTAACTATAAGTCTATTAATCTAAAAGCTTAAATGTAGCATGAACAAATAAGTTTACACCAATTTCCAAAGCGTCCTCGTCTATTGTAAAACGTGCATGATGGTGCGGATAAGTAATATCTTTTTCTTTGTTTCCTGCTCCCACATAGAAGAAAGTGCCTGGTGCCTTTTGTTGGTAAGCAGAGAAATCTTCACCACCCATGTTTGGTTTCATAAGGTCGAGAGTCTTTTCATCAAACACTTCTAGAATTGTTTCTTCAATAGCCTTCGTAATCTGCTCATCGTTGATAACCGGGCGATATCCAAACTCATAATCAAATTTGTATTGTGCCCCATGAGCATCAGTAATTCCTTTTATAATTCGTTCCATAAGGTCAGGAACCGATTTCCTAAGGTCGGCGTTGAAACTACGAACGGTTCCACAGATTTCAACTGAACCTGGGATTACGTTATGAGTTGTACCTCCAATAAACTTGGTAACAGAAACTACTAGATTATCAAGCGGATCAGTATTTCTAGAAACGATATGTTGAAGATTCGTTACAACTTGGGAAGCTATAGCAATCGAGTCGATCGTGTCATGAGGAAGTGCTGCATGTCCACCCTTACCTTCAACAGTAACATAGAAAGTATCTGGAGCAGCCATCATCGGTCCATAAGCTACACCTACTGTACCTAGCTTCATAGGAGCCCAAAGATGAGCACCAATTACCATATCAACTCCATCCATTACTCCTGCTTGTACCATTTCCTCTGCACCACCAGGATACAACTCTTCAGCATGTTGAAACAAAAAGCGAACTTCACCTTTGATTTTGTCTTTTAAACTAGTAAGTATTTTTGCTGTCCCTAGAAGCATTGCTGTATGACCATCGTGCCCACAAGCATGCATCACACCTGGATTTGTAGAGGCAAATTCAAAAGTGTTTTCTTCTTCGATTGGTAAAGCATCCATATCTGCACGAATTGCTAGCACTTTCCCGGGCTGAGAACCAATCAGACGAGCCATAACACTCGTCTTTGTTGGACGAGATATCTCTAAATTCCCAAAAGTTTGAAGTGTATCATACACATATTGAGCTGTTTTTTCTTCGTGAAAAGATAACTCCGGATACTGATGGAAATGCCTTCTCCACTTTATTACTTCTTCTTTTGTTTGCGCTACTAAACTATTTAATGATATTGTTTGCATTAATGTATCCCCCTCTATTCATTATTAGATAACTGAAGTACAGTATGATAAAGTACATTTGCACCATCTGCACAATCTTCCTTAGAACTCCATTCAGCTGGATTATGGCTTATTCCATCTTTTGAACGGATAAATAGCATCCCTATTGGACAGAGATTTGTAAGTTGCATACAATCGTGCCCAGCTCCACTTGGGAGAAAAAATGGTTCCACACCAATCGTTTCACAAGCTAATTTTGCTAAATCTTGAATTTCATTAGAGCATAATGTAGGTGCAATACGTTGCAAATCATCAATTTGTAATCCTACACCACGCTGTTCACATAATATCTTTGCCCCTTCTACTATTCGATTCTCAACCTCATCACGAATTACTTCATTTACATCGCGTAGATCCAAGGTAAACTCAACCTTACCAGGAATTATATTGATTCCTCCAGGGAACAGCTGCAATTGACCAACTGTTCCAACTGTTGAACCTGTCTTTGAAGATTCCTTTTCAATTAGCTGAATAATCTGGGAGGCAGCAACTAAGGCATCGTTACGGTCGTTCATTGGAGTTGCTCCGGCATGTCCTGCTTTACCTTCAATTATGAATTTAAGCCATAACGGGCCAGAGATGCCTGTAACAATACCTACAGATAAATTATCGTTCTCAAGCACCTTACCTTGTTCAATATGTAATTCTACATAGGCTTTTACTGATCCAATACTTCTGACTGACTGATCAATTAATAATGGATCATAACCTGCTTGTCTCATTGCCTCCGCTACAGTTATCCCTTGTTGATCCTTATTTTGAAGTTCTTCCAAGGTGAGAGTTCCAGCAATTCCTCGGCTCCCAATCATTCCGAAGCTAAATCTTGCCCCTTCTTCATCTGTAAAGACAATAACTTCAATTGGATGAATTGTTTTGATCCCCTGCTCATTCATCGTCTGGAGTATTTCAATCCCAGAGAGAACGCCAAGTGGACCGTCAAAATTTCCGCCGTTGTAGACAGAATCAATGTGTGAGCCTACCAGTACAACCGGTGCGTTTTGATTAATTCCCTCTTTACGTCCAATAAGATTTCCAACGGTATCTTCGTAAACTTTTAATCCGGCTTCATTCATATAGGATGAAAGCAGTTCTTTAGCTTTTCTCTCATTTTCAGTAAAAGATAAACGAGTAATTCCCCCAGACTCTTGTTTTCCAATGGACCCTAATTCCATAAGGCGATTCCACAATCGATCCTGATTAATCATTTGTCCTCCTATTAAAATTTATATTTTAGGTCTATTTATGGCTATGACCATAACTATATCATTAAATATTTATTTTGTTAAGTAATAATATTCAGAAAATTAAATTTAAAATAATAAAACGATAAGTTTATCTACTTATCGTCATAGGGTTATTTTATAAATGTTTCTAGGTCTTCCACGTGAATAAGGTGTTTCCTCTCCAATAACCTGAGCAATTCCTTGTTCCTCTAATTCCTTTAAAATTCTACGCGCGCTTCTCGGCATGATTTGCATATACTGTGCTAGCTCGTGAGCTCCAATTTCACTCTTTCCTATTTTTTTAAGAATAGATTCCAGCTTACTAAGTGTTGAAATACTTAGCGAAGTTTGTTCACTTATTTTCTGCAGTTCTTTTGAAACATAGGAATAGGTAATTTGTTCTTCTCGTCCCAATGGACCTGCGATCGTTTGATTATCCAGAGCAACCATCCAACTTCCTTTTCCATACTCTCTAGCATGAAATAAAGCTCTTCCGGCATGAATTTCTGCTTCGTAAGCCGTTTTACCGATTCCAATTCCACAAGTAATGACTTCTTTCTTTAATTCTTCAAGATCTTCCAAATTCGGTATAATAGAAAATTCATTCGTTATATCCTGTAAAAGCCCTCGGGTTGTAAAAATGACATATCTACCGGGACCAGCAGATTTAAGTGAACCTTGCACTTTATTCGCGTAAACAAGAAGCTTCTCTGCCATTTTAATTTCTATTTTGTAGATTTCATCAGTCGAAAAAGTATCCTTCGCCAATCCAAAATAAGAGTCGATCTCGATCATTTGAACTGCAATTTGACTTTCTTTAAAATGTAACATTTCATAGGTTCGAAGTGCTAAATTTAGTACTGATTCAATAGCTGACTTAGCAGGAAGTACACGATAAACAGGGACACCCATTTTCTCAAGTTCGATATGTGCCGATCGAAGACATGTAACTGCTGCTTTCGTTTTCCCACTTTTCCATAACTCATAATGGTATCCCGCAAGTACCTTTGCATCAACTTCTTCTCCTTCATAATATTTCAAAAATAAATGATTGGCTTTAATCTCTGCTTCATCTAAAATACTTTTGAGTTCATCATAATGGAAGTTATCAAAGCTAATTTGCTCCATTGCAATCTGATTATGATAAAATATTTGTAACAAAGTTTTATAGAGACTCGGTCCAGTGTGGGGTGTAAAAAACATGGGTCTTGTAATTCCACCCCAGCTTTTTGCTATTGCATAAGGGACCTTGCCTGAAAAGAGCCAAATATCAAAATCATTTGCAATAGGACTTAAAAGGTTAACAATTTCCTCTTCTCTCCAATAGATGATAGGGGTACATTCAAATTCAGGGTATTCCTTTATTACAGATTGAATAACGTCAATCGAATCATCAGATCCTAGTAAACCTAAACGGATTTTTTTCATCGTTTCCTCCACTACTCTAAAATAAATAAAATTCCTAAAATGGTAATGCAGCAGGCAATCAACTTAGCTGCTGTAATTTTTTCTTTATAATAAATTCTTGCTAAAAACAATGCAAATATTGGTGAAGTATAGGCTAAAGCTACAACTAGCGTCCCATTGGCAATCTTTAAGGCTGCAAACAATGCAATCCATTGTGTAATCGCAAGCACTCCACGAATCGAAAGGTGCATATTCAGTTTAGGATACCAAATTTTCGGACGATGGATTAAATAGATAATTAGGGCAATCCCACTCGCTCTGAAAAAATAAAGTGTAGGGGCGTTTATCCATTGATGAACGAGCAATTGTTGTGTAGGAACCATGCTAAGTCCAGCAGAAACTGCAGCTGCAACCCCTAATAAATTCCCTGGTTTTTTTATTTCTACTAATGGAGATAACATGTTTTTACCTCTTACATTCAGAAAATATACACCAAGCACAATAAGCAAGACTGGAATTAAAATATGTATATCGAATCCGTGCAATATGCTATTTGGAATAAACGTGAATAAAGGAGTCAACGCAGTATACACTGCAAGTTGAGATACTTCTATTCGTCCTAGTGCTAAGAAAAATGATACATTAGACAATGCATCTAAAATAATCACAATGATTAATAAACCTATTGTAGCTGGAGTAACAGAAAAGGAATAATACCACGGCATTACGCAGCCTAACAAAATGGTGACCACTAGAAAAGATGTTACAATAAAGCTATTATTATCCTTCATTTGCATTGTTATTTTTTTTGCATACAACGCATTTACTGCATTCAAAAAAGAACTGATTATTGCAAGAAAAAACATATTCCTTTCTCCTCTCTCTAGTTCATTAGCCGGCTAAATGTACAAGTAAGTTTCCATAAACTTCAACTGCATACGCAATTGTTTTTTCGTTAAAGTCGAATGCACAATTATGATGACCTGCTGCCAATTCAGTGCCAAATAATAGGTAAGTAGCCATTCCACCATTCTTTTGAACCTCTTTCATCATATATGTTACATCTTCTGAAGCAAGAAAAGGCTGAGAAATAATAATCTCACTAGTTTGTTTAACATTTGAACCTATATCGTATACGAGATTCGCAAGATCAGAGTCACAATCTGCTATTATCGAACGTCCTACCACTTCGGTATGTTCCTTAATCCCATACATCTGAGCAACAGATTGTATGATACGCAGTGACTCATTTTTCATATATTGATCAACCTCATTGGTCGTTCCTCTTGTTTCAAATTTTAACTTTGCATGTGCTGGAATAATGTTTCGACCTTCTCCACCTTGAATAACTCCAACATTTATTCTTGAATCCCCTAATCCATGACGTGAGATTGCATACAACTGCAATGTAATAGTAGATGCCGCAAGTAATGCATTTCTACCTTCATGTGGTGCTAATGCAGCATGAGCCTGCACACCTTCCAGTTCTAAATCAAACTTGGTTGACGCGAAAAAGTCGGTTACGCTACAGACAAGTTGGTTCTGTTTTGTTGCCGTTACACCAATATGACCACTAAAGAAATAATTAACATCTTCTAAGACCCCCGAATCAACCATCGCTCTCGCACCACGCGCACCTTCTTCAGCAGGTTGAAATATGAGCTTAATTTTTCCTGATAACTTCTCTTTCATTTTTGAAATCAATTGTGCCATTCCTAACCCAATTGCGATATGGCCATCGTGTCCACAAGCATGCATATAGCCTTCTACTTTCGAACGGAAATTTTGATTCCATGGAAAATGATTTGATCCTCTATCCTCAAAAATTTCCAATGCATCGATATCAAATCGGAAGGCAAGTGTTGGACCAATCCGCCCTGTATCCCAAATGCCTACTACACCAGTTAACCCGTCTTCCATTTTCTCAATCCAATATGAATTTGCCCCAAATGCCAATGCCCGCTCTTTAGCTTTTTGTATCGTTTTTTCATCCGGGACACCCATTCTCGATTTAGGTACAATTATTTCTCTTCCTACTTTCACTTCAAATCCCATTTCTGATAAGAAATCAGCAATAAGAGATGAGGTTCGGAATTCCGTCCATCCTATCTCTGGAAAACAGTGGATATCACGTCTAATATTGATTAAACTTCCTTTCATATTTTCAACCAATTCTGAGATTAATTCTTCCACGTCGTTTACCTCCTTATCAATTGAGTTGTACTTAAACTTTTTTACAATTGGGTCCGATCCACTATATTCACAGTGGATCATAAAACTCACCTTTCACTTTTTTATTATTTACGGTTGAATTCAGGTTACGACCATAATTATAGACTATTCTGATATTTTTGAATAGAAACCTAAAATACTATTTTATTAGATAACCAACTTACTAAAGTCTCTTTATTTAATCACAATGAACGATTTTCTTTTTTAAACACAAAAAAAGGTGCCCCTTAAAAGTTTTACTTTTGGGACAACCTCTTTATTCTTTTTATTCATATCGAAGCGCTTGAATAGGATCAAGTTTAGACGCTTTATTTGCTGGAAAAACACCAAATACAATTCCCACTAATAAAGAGAATACAAATGATAACAGCATAACCGGAACAGAATATGCAATTGCTGTTCCTGTCGTTATAGTAAATATTTTGGCACTTATTACACCTATAACAACTCCTATAATTCCACCAAGTGAACTTAATACCATTGATTCAATGAGGAATTGAAGAAGAATACTTCCACGCTTTGCTCCAATTGCTTTTCGTATACCGATTTCTTTTGTGCGTTCTGAAACCGATACAAGCATAATATTCATAATACCGATACCGCCAACAATAAGTGAGATCGCAGCACTTCCGCCTAGCATTAATGTCATCGTTTTATTAACAGATGAGGCAGTTTCCATTAAATCCTCTGGACTTGAAACGCTATAGCTATCTTCATCACCAATAATCGTAAACATCTTTTGTTCGATTCTACGTAATGTAAAATTAATCATATTTTCATTTTCTACTTTTACATAGACAGATCCAATTGAAGTAGTAGATGCCAAGCGCTGAGCTGTGCTAAGCGGAACAAAAATCGTACTGTCCCCACTTGAACCTAATGAACTACCAACTGATTGAAGTACCCCAACGACTCTAAATGATGTTCCATTTACTTTAACGTATTGACCAACTGGATTCCCAAAACCAAATAATGTTCGTGCTGTGCTTGAGCCAAGTACTGCTATTTTTGAGTGATTATCATTATCTAAGTCTGCGATAAACCGCCCTGATTGCAGCTCCAAATCACGAACTTTTAAATAAGGTGAAGTTGTTCCTGTCACTGATACTTGTGCGTTCGTTTGTCCGTTTTTTACAGTTACTCTTCCAGAAACAGTCGGAGCAATTGCTTCTACACCACTAACGTCCTTAAGTTGATTGGCATCATCTTCTTTAAAAGTTACATCTGAACCAGTAACACTAACTGTTAATACATTTGTACCTAAGCTTCCTATTTGATCTTGCACTTCTTTCGTTGATCCTTGTCCAATCGCAACCATCACAATAACGGAGGATACACCGATAATAATACCCAGCATCGTTAAGAACGCTCTTACTTTATTTCCTTTAATGCTCTTAAGCGCCATTCTCAGTGTCTGCAAACCATTCACCACCATTCTCGTATAGCTGGCCATCATGTATTCGTACAACACGATTTGCCTGTTTTGCAACATCTAAATCATGTGTAATTAGAATAATCGTATGTCCTTGCTCATTTAACAAATTCATAATCTCCAAAATTTCCTTACTTGTTTTACTATCAAGAGCACCAGTCGGTTCATCTGCTAGTAAAATAGGAGGACTTCCAGCAAGGGCACGCGCAATTGCGACACGCTGCTGCTGCCCCCCAGATAATTGTGTAGGTAAATGATTCGCTCGATCTACTAATCCTACTTTTTTTAACGCGGAAAGAGCAATTTCTCTTCGTTCAGCCGTTTTCATCCCTCTATAAATAAGAGGGAGTTCTACATTTTCTACCGCAGTTAACTTTGGTATTAGATTAAAATTTTGAAAAATAAATCCAATTTTTTCATTTCGTATAGTCGCTAGTTGCGAGCTCTTCATTTGACCTACATCTTCATTATCAATCAAATATCTCCCAGAATCTGGTCGGTCTAAGCATCCAATCATGTTCATAAAAGTTGACTTCCCTGAACCTGATGGACCGATCACTGATATAAAATCACCCTTTTGGATATCAAGAGATACACTCTGAAGAGCCATTACCGTTTCTCCGCCAAGTTCATACATTTTCGTCATATTTTTAATTTGAATAATCGGCTCAAAGTTAGTCATTATTTACCTCCTTGTCCGCCACCTGTTTGATTTCTTTCAAAATTTCTTCCCCCGAAACCACCGCCAGAGAAGCCGCCGCCAGAGAAGCCACCACCTTGGAATCCTCCATCTTGCATCATAAATCCACCAGAATTACCTCTAGATTGAACGCTCGGAATTTCAATAGACCCTCCTTCACTTAATCCACTTGTAATTTCTACATTTGTATCATTTGAAATACCAGTTTTTACGGTAACTTTCTTTGTAGATTCTCCAGAATCATCTGTAGATGTAGGAACTAGTACATATTTTTCATTTCCATTTTTATACACTGCTTCTACTGGAACATATAGCGCGTCTGCTTTACTTTGTATTAAAATACTTGCTTCTGTTGACATTCCAATTTTCAAACCTTTTGGATTTTTAATTTTTACAGTTACATCAAATGTTGAAACGCCGTTTGTCGATGTGCCTTCATTTGCTACTTTCGTTACAATCCCATCGAAAGTTTCCCCCTCAAAAGCACTTGCTGTTATTTTTACTGACTGTCCAGCTTTTACCTTTGTGACATCTAATTCATCAACACTGATTGTTGTTTCCAAAGAACTGTAATTTGTTATATGCGCTAATGTCGCAGAACTTTGAACAGAATCTCCACTATTCACATCAAGACTAGTAATTGTTCCTGCAACTGGTGCCTGTAAAATACTACCATCTGTAAATTTCACAAGTGTTGCACCTGCTTTTACAACAGAGCCTTCTTTTACATTTACAGTATCCGCTACTAAACTACTACCTCCAGTATTTCCAGTACCTGAATTATCTGAAGAACTGCCACTATCTTCTTTTGTAATCGGTAATATAACTCCCTCTTCATCTTCCATACGCATTAGTACTTTTCCTTGTGAAGCTCCGCTACCGCTACTTACGTAAACCTTTGTAATTTCCCCATCTTTTGGAGCTGTAACAACATCACCGTTTTTAAATGTTACAAGTGTATCACCTTTATCTACTGTTTCCCCAGATGAAACACTTACACTATCCACGACAAAAATTGTATTTGCCGCAGTAACATCTTCGTCAGTATTTGCAGTTACGGAACCTGATCCAGTAACAGCTACTTCTAACTTTCCTTTTTGTGCCGTAATTGTTTGTGCAGTAGCCATCACATTTTGGGCTTGATTTGCTTGACTCTTACTATATATGAACCAACCACTTCCTCCTCCAACAACAACAACAATAACTGAAATAATAACCCACTTTTTCAATTTTCTTTTCTCCTCTCCATCATTGAGATTGATATGAATATATACCCGATTATTCTTTATTGAGATACATGCGATTTCGGAATTTCACATATCCTCAGAACCTCTACTATCTTGTAACCATTTTAAGAAAATCAGGGCATGTCTTTCGTTTAAACAGCAAACTTACTCTACTATTGATCGTTTGTATTAGAGCTTGTTTTATTTATTTTTTTACTCCTCCTAATTTCATTTGATAGGCTCATTTTGGATTGTGTACCTTAAATTTCCCTTAAAAAAAATCAATGCTTTTTAATGGGGAGAGGATATAAGTCGTATTCAAAGCATTTATAACTCTTAATTTACGCATTAATAAACAACCCCCTTCTATGTTTTTGAAAGGGAACACATTCTGCCTTTAGTTCTCTCTTTTATAATTTAGACCAAGGTTTAGAAAGTATATTAATATAATAAATGATAATTCTAATTTAATTACTTAATTAAAAGATTAATTTTTAAAATGGGAATTTACAAAAAAAGGCATTGCTCTTAAGCAACGCCTTTTTCACATATTATCATCCCTTAACAATTAGCATGTTATTTTAATTTCTATCTAAAAAAAATTTTAAATACATTCTTTATAATAGCTTTTAATAGCTCCATCTTCTCTTTTGAATCTATGACTTCAAATGGAACATATATTTCATGCTTTTTAAGGAGGAAATTTCTCATTTCTTTAATTTCAAAATTTAAAATTTGTTGTACTTCTTTTTGAATAGACTTCCCTCTACTAGATTCTGGATTTCCTGGATCTACATGCAGAATTAAGCAATGGTATTTTTTTTCTCCATTCAGAGTCGCAAATTTATTAGACGCGCCACTAAAGGAAATAGGTTTATACCCTAACGACAGACTTTTTGCCGCCATTGTACATTTCATTGGGCCTAAACCGTTTAAATATTTATGAAGTTCACTAAAAACAATTAATTCATTCATTCTTATTTTTCTCCTTCTAAACTGTTGATTTCTAAATAATCTCCTTCTTGAACTAAAATATAAGAAACCACAAGTTGGTCTCGTACATTTTCCCATACCCTATCAGTGACTTTATATTCCTTACTTTGTCGCTGGAATAGATACACTTCTTCACGCATTACGAGTTCTTTAGTAAAGTAGTTTCGTATAAATAATAAATACATTATCCCTTACCAACATAGTCACACTTGTCTCAAACCAAAAAAGCGGATGAATCATATCACCCACTTTATAAAATACATTATGAATTTAGTTCTACCTTCAATCTCGATATATAGTCTTTTATCATTCTTGAACATTCCTTATTACTAGACATAATCCATACATATTGAAGATTTACAGCATCATATTCTACAATATCCAACATTATAATGTCATCACTCAAATTGTAATTAACCCCGTTGAAGGCTGGAACAAATGATACGCCTAAGTTTTCTTCGACCGCTTTTTTTAATGTATCAGTATTAGTAGTGGTAAATAACTCAGTCATATTGCCAAATTCCCTATAGAAAAGTTTTTTAAACCAATGAATGAATTCTCCATCATAAGTAATTAGTGTTTCGTTTATAATTTGTTGTGGTGTAACAAATGATTTTTCCGCTAATGGAGAGTTTTTATTTACCATTAATTTCATTTTTGCTTCAAATAAATTATGGTAAACTAGGCGATCATCATCTACTAGTAAATGCTTAATAAATGGCAAAACACCGATATCACTTCGATCTTCTAAAATATCTTCAATAATATCTTGACCTGGCTTTTGAAAAATCTCGATATTGATTTTAGGATAATCATCTCTAATAGTTGATATTGGGTTTAAAAGTACGGCAAAAAAACCTGGAGTAGTAGATATTTTCAATTTATCGTTTACTTTATTATTAATTAATTGTGCTTTTTCAATTAGTTCTTGATATTTTATAAATACCTCTATCGCAATCGAAACAAGCTCTTCTCCATCATGCGTAAGTATGGCACTATGGCCTCTACCTCTGGAACGCTCGAACAATTTTACATTTAATTTCTTTTCGATACTATCAATCGATTGACTAATAGCGGATTGACTCACAAAGAGATTTTGTGAAGCAATCGAGAAGGATCCCGTTTTGGCGACTTCGACTAGATATTCCAATTTTTCGATGTTCATAATCTTCTCCTTCTAACAACGTTATTAGTATACTACAAACTATATTTTCTTTATTATTTTTTTTACAATTATTTTAAATATAATGAAAAGCCTGTTCTCAAGTATTGAGAACAGACTTACAGTGTGAAGACAAATTCTGAATTTTTTTCCAGAGCTTTCTAATATTGTAATCCCAATTGACTCTTAACTGATTCTAAAGTAGCACCTTTATACTTATTAACTGTTATAGATAGTGCTCAACCTAAATATTAAAAAATGGAGTAACCTGAACAGCAGAAGCTATCCAGGTTACAATTAAATTAATTATCTAGACCTAATTGTTTAATAATACTTTCTAACGTTTGACCTTTGTACGTTTTCTTAGCTTTTGGATTTGCATTTGGATTTGTTGGGTTACCAAGTCCGTAATTGTAGTACACATAAGCAAAGTCATTAACGTCAACTGTTCCGTCGTTGTTAATATCTGCACTACGTTTATTTGTTCCCCAATATGTTTGGATAGCCAGTGCGTCCATTATGTCGATTACGTTGTCTTTGTTTACGTCACCACCAGTAGCTGTATAAACATCAGAACCAATATAACCAGATACACCATATTCTTCCCCATCTAAATTTTCGTACATACCATGGAAATCTGTGTATGTTGTAAAGTGTCCAGGGACATCAAACACAATTGACATATCATCATGAGTAATTGGTAAACCATTTACATAGAACTGACCATTCTTAGCAATTGTACCATTATATATTTTTCCATCTTTATCTTGAACGTACGCTTTTAATCCTGCTGTTGTGTAATCTAGTTACGGTTGAATCAAACTTACCATTCTTAAATAAACCTTGAGCATATACATAACCACCAAGAGCAGCAAACTTCGGTAAAATCACGATTCCAGGGAATGTTCCCCAAGGTTGTGTTACGCCACCGTTAACGTCTGTGATTTTTGTAGAATTAAGAAGTAAGCTTGAACCTAGAGTAGGTTTTTGAATATCTTGAATTTTAACTGCCACATCAACCATCGGGATGTCGCCTGTTACTTCTTTAGAACCATCAAACGTAACTGTTGCTTTTACTGTAACTACTGGGCCATTAACAGTATTAGCAGTTGTTGTTGTTGTTGATAAAACTCCACATAATGCCTCAGCTGCAGGATTTAACTTAATACTCTCAAATTTTGTATCAATTGAATTAGCAGAGAAAGTATAATCCGCTGATTTTACTTTTGTTACATTATAAGCAGTTAGTGTAGTTGCTCTTGTATCTCCAACATGTGTAATCATTTGTTTATGTCTAGTCGGACCTTGTGGCATACCATATACATATGAATAAGTATCTTCAACAAGGTAGTACATTTCTTGAGCGTTTGCATTCGTTCCTTGGTCGCCTCCAACAAATAGCACCTGTGTAATCGGTGAGTTTGTCTGAACTGCAACGCTGTCCGATCCGTTTCCGTTTTCATCTAATTTTAGTTTTCCATTGATTGAATTACTGTTCCAAGCATAAGGGATTCCAGCTGTACCTTGATTAATATTGATGCCAGCTGCTCTCATTTGATCAACCATTTGATCATGGATAGAAGCTGTAACAGGAATTGATGTTGTACCTTTCTTGTATTCAACGAAAGGACTTCCTTCTTTTTCCCCTTGTACTTTCATTTCAAACTTATCAGGAGCAGTATTATCAATGAACAGATCTTGGGCATTCACAAATTCTTGACCCGCATCATTTACACCAACAAGTTTCAGTTTGTAATGACCTTCTCTTGGTAATGTTGCAACTTTGTTGATCGTTTTGTGTTCTTTATCAGCAAACGGATAGATAAACCCTGAGAACGGAACGAAATAGTTTGTTTTACCTTCTTCGTAATACATTCCATCGAATGTATTCGCAATACCTAAGTCTTCACCTGTTTTTGCATCAGAAAGGACTACATTTACGTATCTCATGTGAGAATTCAGTGTCATTGTTGCAGATAAAGATGGACTCATAATCGGACTCGTTAATTGATTTCGGTCATTCGTGAGTGAATTACGAGAAAGAGTAAAGTCTTTAATTCCTTCTTCAACGAAATGAACTCCGAATGGAACACGATATGTTTCAGTTGAGTCGTTATGGTTTGTGTATGTTACATAACCTTCATAGATACCCTTTTCAGCAGCTTTCGGGATTGTTAAAATTGCATTCTTAGTCACTTTTCCATACGCTGGTACTTTGAATGAAGGGTCTAAGGAAACTGATACACCGTTTTTCACTGCGTCTTTTGAACCTCTTACATCTGTTTGATACGTAACTTTCACATCAAACGTTTTTGGTGTAAGGCTATTGTTCTCAATTGTCATTGCACGAGTGTTCACTAAATCTTTGCCATTGTAAGCTACGTTACCGAAACTTAATGCGCTTGTTGTTTCTTTGATGTCTTGTTGTTCACCATTGATTACGATTGGTGTTTTATCTTTTACTTTAATTTCAACAGAAGAATGTAAAGCTTGGTAAGGGTCAACTCGTCCAGCACCAACTTCGTATACAGAGTAAGTTTTGCTTAATGGGTCAGCTGTATTCATTAGTAGAGCTTTGATATCTTCTGGTTGTAGATTGTGGTTCTCTTGTTTTAATAATGCTGCAACACCTGCTACAAACGGAGTTGCCATTGATGTTCCTGACATATGATCATATGCATGAGAATAATCAGTCGGATTAGTTGGACTATGAACGTATCCAGGAACAGTTGATAACACACTTACACCTGGTGCAGTGACTTCTGGTTTAATATCATAAGTTACTCGAGATGGTCCACGTGAACTGAATGATGCTAACTCATCACCTTTTGTTGTGATTGAACTTAAATCGCTAAAAGTGAATGTTGTTTTGCCGCTTAAGACTTGTTGTTTTAATGCAAGACCATCTGCCATTGATAGATTAAATGAAGGAACAAAATCTTCGCCCTCTGCTAAATAGAAAGGCATTATACCATCAGCATTGTTGTAAATGATTACTGCAGCAGCGCCGCGAGTTTTTGCTTGTAAAATTTTATCGTTAATTGTATTTGTACCACGTTGAATTAATACAACCTTTCCGTCTACTCTGGTATTTGCACCCCAGTAATCCCAAGATTGGCCTAAATTCACGTTTACGATTGGGAATGATTTAGATTTTAAGCTATTTAAATCATCGTCAAATCCTTTTGCTAATAACTGCATTCCATAGCTCGCAGTATCGTCGTTACCTTTCATTGTTGGGATCGTTGTTGGCACATCACTTGCACCAACTGATAATGCTAAAGCAGCATTCCCAAAATTTCCTACAGTGTACATTGCATCTCCAGAGTTACCTGCAGCAACGATAGATGTTACACCGCTTAGTACTGCATAGTTAAGTGCGATACTTTCAGGGCTTAACGGATCATTGTAAGGTGCACCTAACGATAGATTGATTACATCCATTCCATCAGTTATAGCTCTATCGATACCAGCAATGATTGCATCCGTTGTCCCTGAACCACCTGGACCAAGTACGCGATATGAATAAATGCTAGCGTCGGGAGCAACACCTGTCGTTGAATAGTTACTATCCGCTTTTCCACGACCTCCAATTGTACCTGCTACGTGAGTACCATGTTCAGTGTAGTAAGATTCAGCACCACCACCATTGATACTTGGTTTGCCAGCTTTTACCCAATCAGCATATGTTGTTTCCATTGGGTCATTATCATTGTTAACGAAATCATAACCGCCTTTGTAAGCGTCTTTTAAGTCTGGGTGGTTGTAGTCAATCCCAGTATCAAGGATACCTACTTTAATGCCTGCACCTGTGAAACCTTCTTTGTGTAATTGGTCAATTTTAAGATAAGAACGTTCTGCTGCCATTCCATGTGTATCTACTCCAGTAGAAGCGATTTGTGAATCTGGTATTTTAGGGTCATTTAGTTGAATAGTTTGGTTACTATAGATTGCTTTTACTGCTCCTGATTTTACTAACTCTTGTAGTTTGTTTGCAGGAACTTGTAGTGATACACCATTGAATCCAGTTTTGAATGTACGATTTACTTTGTACGTTCCATCTGACTTTGTTTGGAATGCATTGTCTAAATCAGTTTCAAATGTTGCATGATCTGAATCTACATCACTTTGTGCTGTTGTAGAAGATAGAGATTGTCCGTTTGCAGCTGCTTCAAGTAAAGCAACTTTCTTCGGTTTGCTTTTGAACTCTACGATAACTGACACAGGTTTTGAACTATCTAAGTTCACGTCGTCAGATAACTGAAGTCCTTGTGCATTGAACTTATCAATGTTCTCAAGAGCTTGACGTTGTTCTGCAGTTAGATTCATTTTGCTTTCTTCGTTAGTATTAGTGTCACTATTAGTGGTTGTGTTAAGATTTGCTACAGCTTCATCTAATTTTGTTGGGCTTTGTGCAGATACGTTAACCATTTGTGCTTGTGAAAATACGATACTAGTAGTTAGCGCGCCAACTAGTAATTTAGTTTGCTTTTTCTTCATTCCCCAGTTCTCCCCATCCATTTAATTTTATTGTAAGAAGACTAATTGCTATAACTCTTTCGTTACGAACCAACACTTTCCGATGGATTATCTTGGTTTGTATAAACGATATATCCTTCATAAATACCTGGATAGGTTTATGACATCTGCTCCATCTTAAAAATTGCTTTTTCGATTCCCATTTATCCAGTACTCCAGAAAACAAAATATAATATTTTGATAGATTTTGATCAGGTTCCGATGTGTTCTAGCTGATATTTACTTAACTGATAATCTATCAAATTTCGACCTCATTCGAGCTCCTTCCCCATTTACTATTATCAGTATACATTATCAGAATTTTCGAATATAATTAGAAATTTTGATAATAAAGGTGAATTATAAGATTTTCTTATATTTCAGATGAAAAACTTATTTATTCAGACAGAAAACTCGTCGATTGGCGAATACATAGGCGTAGTTTCACTTAAATTCCTAAAATTGGCAAAATAAAAACCACCTAAAAAAGGTGGTCCTAAATACACTTCCGATGAATATTCTTCCCATCATAACTAAACAACACAGGCTTATTTTCAATATTCGTCTCTAAATGAACCCCTCTACCCCATAACTGATGAATATAAGGCATTACCTTCTCAACATACTTCACATCAAGTTCCATATGTTCATAGGAATGCTTCAAATAAAGCTCACCATTTTTTAAATAATCTCCTTCTTGGACTACAATATAAGGGAATCCTCCATTTACGCGACTAACCACAAGTTGATCTCGTACATTTTCCCATGCCTTATCAGTGACTTTATATTCCTTACCTTGTCGCTGGAATAGATACATATCTTCACGCATGACAAGATCTTTCGTTAAGTAGTTTCGTATAAATGAACTATCAGACTCTAACTCTCGTACTTCAAACATTTTTTCTCGACCGCTGCCAGGTTTAACACCTAACTCTCTGATTTCTTTGCTTGGATTATTATATCGCTCTTCAATATCTTCAGACATTCTTAGTCCTAAATAATATGGGTTAATGTGTTTTCGATGGTTGTACTACTCCTGCGTTTAGTTTTGCGTATTCGATTGCTTCGTTTGAATCAAGGTTTAGTTCACGCATGATGCGGATATACCAGTAACTTGCCTAGCCTTGTTTCTCCTAAAGATCTACGTAATCCTTTATGTTAAGAAAATTAATAGTTCTTGCTCAACTATATGACAGTTTAAGTTTAGTTGAACAATTTGAAACTACAAAAATCCAAATGACGAAATAGTTCGTTAATTAAGGTACATTTATTTATCTCTTGACCCTTGGTTTGTGACAGGTTAATATGAAGTTAACTTCATGTGAAGTTAACTTCACTTAATGGAAAGTTAGAAAGGAGAGGTATGTTTGAAAAATTTATTCATACATCGCTTTTTGGTCTCGTTCTTGATAATTATATTAGGAATCATTCAAATAATTTTCGATACGCGAGTAGGACATAATTTCGGATATACCATGACATTCTTTGGTGGAATAATTTTGTTGTACTCAACAATTTCTTATATTAAATCCCGAAAGAATAAATCGTTAGAAAAGGAATTATCAAAAGAATATGACGAAAGAGATGCTTTAATTGATGGGAAAGTTGCTCGCTTTTCCATGCTTATTCTTATATGCGAAATTATCATCCTTATGTTTTTAACTAATTTTGTGCTAATCCCAACAAATACTGCACTCTTTGTTATTTTATTATCATTAATTATTAGTGAAATTGGGTCTAGAAAATATTATAATCTTGTCCTTTGATTCGGAGGATTTATGAAAAATCGAGTAAAAGAATTGCGAATAGAATATGGAATAACACAACAAGAATTAGCAGAAAAGGTGAGTGTATCTTCTAGAACAATCATCTCTTTAGAAAAACAAAAGTATAATCCATCTGTGCTACTTGCTTATAAAATAGCTTCAGTTTTTAATTTATCAATTGAGGAAACTTTTATTTTTGATGAAGATGACAAATAACTTTTTGAAACGTTCCACAAATTAAACAACAATGGAGGAATATATATGCATTTTATACTATTTATTATTGGGGTAGTTTTAATAGTTTGGGGAATTTATCGTATGAGAACCGATGATGGCTTATTCGGTAAAAATAAAAAAAGTAAAAACATATTCAATTTTTTACTTAATGGCGAAGCATCAGGGTTAGGGCAATTTTTAAGCGGAATTCTATGTATTGTAATTGGAGTCATCGCATTTATAATGAAATAATAATATTCAATATTTATAATAAATGCCTTCTACGACATACCTACCATAGATTGACATAGAGGATAATCGGTAAAGGGACTATTGATATTTGTAAAACAGCCCCGTAAATGATCATCCTCTATTTCTTGTTCAACTAAAGCATGCGTTAGCCAAACATGAATCCTCGGATTCACAACAGTGGATGGAAGTTTTATTGCACTTCCATAGTAGTTCAATAAGAAAAAAATTGATTTTTAAAAATACATGCTAACTTAAATATGTTTTCTTTTCTTAAAAAGATTGGGCAAGACGGAATCCAAGGTCATCTATGCAAAATGATGGATGGCTTCGACGACGACATGAAGCCCCACAACCTCTAGCCACTTCAGCCCAGCTACCTCCTCGAAAAATTCGGTAGGATCCGTATACTTCTTCATCATATAAATCCCAACACCACTCCCAAACATTCCCCAACATATCATACAGACCCCATGCATTAGGTTCTTTTCTTCCTACTTCATGGATTTTATCTTCTGAATTCTCATTATACCAGGCAATTTTATCAAGCTCTCCGTATCTATAACCAGTTGTCCCTGCTTTACATGCATATTGCCACTCAGCTTCTTTAGGAAGTCTATAGCCATTTGATTCCCAATCACAAACTATGCCTTCACCATCATAACTTATAGAATAGCACTCTTTTAGTCCAGCTTTCAGTGATAGTAGATTACAAAAAGAAATTGCATCGTTCCAAGAAATATTCACAACTGGTTTTAGATTTCCCTCAAAAGTATTAGTTGATTTATTTGTAATAGCATTGAATAGACCCAGAGTTACAGGATACTTGGCAAGAAGAAACGGTTTTATTTCAGTATTCCATTTGCTTTTTATTCGATCGTCTCTTAATTCTATATCTCCTCCTGGAATTTTTATCATTTGATAGTCGATGTAACTCTTTATTTCATTTGACACACTACCTTCCTCCTTATAAGGTTGATTTAACAAAAATCACCTCTTTGAGAACCATCAAATCAGTACAAAAATTACGTTCTTTTGTGATAAATTAACGTTGGTAAAATAAAAAAGACTGCCAAGTAGACAATCGTTTACCAACAAGCACATGCTATAGTTGATAATTAATAAGTTTTTATTATTTTGAAATTGGTGACTCTTCTTTTTCCCACTTTGTAGGTCCCTCATTATTCGGTAAAAATTTTCTCCAATATTCTCCAGTTTCTTTATTAAATATAATTACATTATTCTCGTTCACTGGAATCATTTCGTATTTGTATTCATTCGAATTTTTTGATAAATTGTTTTTATTATTTGAAAAAGTTAACATTAAAAACAATCCTAAAATAGCGCATCCAATTATAATTGCTGCACCAATAATAGTTGAATTCCCCTTCATATACCCCACTCCATTTTACAAAATTTAACAATATATGTTACATAAACATTCTATAAAATAGTTGTTTTATCCTCTTTCTTATTAATCCATTAAGAAAACCACCTAAAAAAGGTGGCTTTAAATATACTTCCGATGAATATTCTTCCCATCATAACTAAACAACACTGACTTATTCTCAATATTCGTCTCCAAATGAACCCCTCTACCCCACAACTGATGAATATATGGCATTACCTTCTCGACATACTTCACATCAAGTTCCATATTTTCATAGGAATGCTTCAAATAAAGCTCGCCATTTTTTAAATAATCTCCTTCTTGAACAACGATATATGGGAATCCTCCATTTCCCCGGCTAACTACAAGTTGATCTCTTACATTTTCCCATGCCTTATCGGTAACCTTATATTCCTTACCTTGTCGCTGGAATAAATACATATCTTCTCTCATTACGAGTTCTTTAGTTAAGTAGTTTCGGATAAATGAACTATCAGACTCTAACTCACGAACTTCAAACATTTTTTCTCTTCCGCTTCCAGGTTTAACACCTAACTTATGCATTTCTTTTGTTGGATTATTATATTGCTCTTCTATATCTTCAAACATTCTAAGTCCTAAATAATACGGGTTAATGCTTGTTTTTGATGGCTGAACCACTCCTTCATTAAGCTTTGCGTACTCAATTGCTTCATAAGAATCTAGATTTAGTTCGCGCATAATTCTTATATGCCAATAACTTACCCAGCCTTGTTTCTCTCAAAAATCTTCTTTTTGACCAAGAACTTCAATTCCTTATTCAACATAATGCAGTTTTAGTTGTATAAGGATTATCTAAAATTCTATGTAAAAAAGGCAATTCCCCCCAAAATTATAGTAGTGGATATGTATAGTATAATTAATTAAAAATAAGTTGTTATTATAATTTATATAACTAACTCATGCATTAGTTGAGATCAAGAGCAGCCAAGGGCTGTTCTTTTTCATTAAAGTAAATGACAGTTTAGTTGAAGAACATGTGGTATATTATTTTGTAATAAACATTCAAGGGGGGAACCAATGAACAAAACAGACCGATTGTTAGCCGTTGTGCTGGAGTTGCAACGTAAAGAAGTTGTACGTGCCGAAGATTTGGCAACCCTATTTGAAACTAGCGTGCGAACCATCTACCGCGACATTCAGGCGCTGAGTGAAGCTGGTGTGCCAATCATAGGAGCCCCTGGGACAGGATATTCCTTAATGGAAGGCTATTTCCTTCCCCCTATCAGTTTTACGGTACCAGAAGCCGTGAGCCTACTGATTGGAACAGACTTTATCGAACAACAATTTGATGATGATTATCGTGCCAGGGCTCAAGCGGCTCGTGCCAAAATCGAGGCCATTCTTCCGTCTAGCGTTCGCAATGAAACTTCTCATGTACTCAAAACTATGCGTTTGCTCATTTCCGATAAACAGGTTACGCCGTCAAAAGAAAAGAAATATCTAGAAAAGATCCGTCGAGCGATATTAGACAAGCGAAAGATAAACTTTCATTATGCAAAAAGACTTGCAGATTCCGAGGGGAAGCACCATAGTGTTCGTACCGTTGCTCCCTATGGATTGGTGCTCATTCAAGGATCGTGGATGCTCGTAGCTCGATGTGATCTGCGCCAAGAGATTCGCCACTTCCGCTTGTCCCGAATGACGGAACTTATCGATCTGGAAGAACGATTCGAACTGGCGTCGCATTTTAACTTAAGGGAGTATACCCCTCCGGATGATAGGAACTTGCGAGTACGCCTTCGATTTAACCATGACATCGTAGATAAAGTGAGGGAGTCGAACCATCAATATATGGAGGATATGGAAGAGCATCGAGATGGATTGCATGTGATCTTACGCGTTCGTCAACTAGACGAATTGCTACAATGGGTGCTTGGCTGGGGAGCGGGAGTGATTGTATTGGAGCCTGAATCATTCCGAAATCGGATTCGTGAGGAAGTCAAAAAAATGTTAAAACACTACTGACATACTGTTGTCAGTAGTGTTTTTTTATAATTGGAGTAAGCAAACGCAAAGGAGTGGGAGATAAATGCGAAGTATGTCTTGCAAAGGATAATTCATATAACTATGGACCAATTGCACAGTAGGCAGACATGGAAGGATGGGTCCTAAAACCAAAAATGGAATAATTATTGATTAAATCTTTTACAGTTTTAAACCTGGGTAGAACCAACGAACGTCCGTTAACTCGCAAATTAGGTTACTTAAAATGGAAAAAACAGGACTTCGTAACCTTTTGCAATTTACGATAGCATCGCTGGTTCTGGCCAAAAATGATATGATACGATATTTTATTAGGAAGGGTGTTATCTAGTGAATTTTGCTTCTGTTCGCATTATTACCGACGACTTGGATCGTCTTGTCAAGTTTTATGAAAAAGTCTTGAGTGTTTCGGCGGAACGCCCCGCGCCTGTCTTTGCCGAACTTGTTTTGAAATCGTGCACCCTGGCAATCGGCCACTCGCAGACGGTACCACTGTTCGGCACTGGTTCCGCAATAGCGGCCAGCAATCACACTGTTATCATCGAATTTCAAATCCACAACATCGATGCCGAATACGAACGTTTAAAGCCATTTATTGACGAGTGGGTGAAGGAACCGACCACGATGCCGTGGGGGAACCGTGCTATGTTGTTCCGTGATCCCGACGGCAACCTTGTAAACCTCTTCGAGCCGGTGACCGAGGAAGCGATCAAACGGTTCAGCGGTAGGGTTGACGGATAGTTGAAGCGAGTGTGGCCACAATTTTGAGAGTGGCCACGATTTGTAAAATATATGACCATTTTTGGCCGAATGTGCCGATATCATTTCTCTGGTGACTACATCGTCTTTCCCGGTTTGAAAATGAACCATTAAGAAAATGGACCACTATATCATCGAATAAAACAATTTGATGAAATTGTTGCCAATCAAATAAAAGATAGATTTCTATCGAGCTTTATTAATAAAAAAGAATAATGATAAATAATAAGAATTTGAAATTCTTATGCAACTAAATTGTGCGTTAGTTGAAGATCACGAGTTGTTCGCAGCTCGTTTTTTTATTCAACAAAATGGCAGTTTAGTTGAACAAGAAATTAACAACTTTAGTTAAAATGATTTAATGAATTAAAAATTAATTTTATAAATGATAGGAAAACTAATATGAAATTAAAAACCAGTACGATACTTTATATTTTATCTTTTCTCATCGTTTTTCCAGTGAGCTACCCATTATTCATTATTATTGGATTCGCAACAGAAGCAGCCTCTGAAAATGTAGCTAATCTTACTTATATTGGCTATCTAATATTTATAAGTATAGTAGGTTCAGTTGTTCTGAATTTTATATTTCGATTTGCTTCTTTTGATAAGAATAATAAATTTACATAGTCTATATTTATTGATCATTTATTATTAATTCGATTAAGCGTTGATATTTATGGATATTTCTTATGGAACTAAAGCATGCGTTAGTTGAACAAGGAAAGTTTCTATATAGAAGCATATAGCAGTATTACTTTTGTTTGAAGAATTCTATATATTTTTTGTCTTCATCTATAAAACATCTTCCCTCAGATTTTTCGTTTGCTATCTTAAAGTACTGGCTTGCAGCATTTATATCTCCCATTTCATACGCTACTTTTCCAGATAGAAATTCTCTTTCACCTGAATCAATTCTATCAAGACCACAGGTGAAAATTTCTTCTGCCCACTTATTGGCTTTATTAAAATTATTTATCTGGAGATAAGTTTCACTTAGATAAAATGCAAAATGATAACTATCACTATAGATACCCTTAGGCTCGGGTAAAGCATCCCAAGCTTCTTCAAGGTATCTAATTGAGTCTTCGTAGTTTCCTAAATCGTATTCCTGGTTACTCTTGTCGAATAGTGAAATTATCATCTGCTCAAGTTCAGGATTTGATATTTTCAATTTTAATACCCCCTACCTATATAAACTCTTGAATTAACTTTAAATATTTTGGGTCTTCCTCTTCAAATATGTCCTGTCCCTCCAACATATAGGCTTTCAATAAATATTCCTTCGCCTTATCTTCTTCACAGGTTTCATATAAGTTCTGACCCAACCTCAATAGTATATATGGATTTCCCATTCCCTCAGAACAATTAAAAGCATCATAAAAATAATTCTTTGCTTCGTGATAATCCTCAAGATGAAAATACACATCCCCAATTGCGGTAAAAACCCAAGTACTAGCTTCCTACATATATTTAGGGTCAGGAATTAATTCAAAAGCCTCTTTGTATTTAATAATGGCACCAACAAAATCTTGTGTTTCAAATAAAGCATCGCCTTCCTCAGAAAGTTCAACTATTCTATCATAAATTTCATCATTAAGTTCCATAAGTCCTCCGCTTAAAAATTATCTTTATTTTCATTGTATAGGTCATTTTCACAAATGTCTTATGCAACTAAACTGCCATTTTGTTGAACAAAAAAATCGACCAAATAGTCTATACAACTAAAGCATGCATTTGTTTAATAAACTAAAAAATTGGACCAAACTTATTGTTTATGTCTCAAATATGTATTTTAATATCAACTATTTTATTTTCTAACCTAAATACAACTTTTGATAGCTTTTTGATATGTGAAAACAAAAAAGCCCACTTCCTCTTTGGAAATCGACTTTAAAAACCATATTAAACTAACGAATGTGTTTATTACAAAATTCACGGATTACTAAAGACGGTAAAGCTGTTCACTCAGGCTATATTAATTGCTCGTGCAGCTAAAACAGCTACTATAAGGAGCGAGATAGATGATTGAATCATCATAAAAATCTTTGCCCTTTTGGAAATAACCATCGTATCGGTTGGACTGAATGCTGTATTTGTATTGAAAGCAAGATATAAATAATCAAAAAATGACGGGGTCCATTTTTCCCATCCAGGGATATCTAAGGTCATTTGAGGAAATAAAAAATCGATTGGTTCACTTTTTCCACTATGCCTCTTTAACGGACCGCCTCTATCGATTTCCCAATACCATACTGCAAAAACCCCAATATTGATAATCCAAAGCAAGCCTGCACTCCGAAATAAACTTGCAGCACTAGCAGTATGTTGAAACAATGCATAAATCAAAAATGACACGCTGCTGCCTAAACCTAACGTAAGTATTCCTATGATACTAAGGGACAAAACACGGGTCCATCCATGATGTCCTCGAACTATACTTATTACCATCGGTACAAGCAGAATAACTACGGTAGTAACTATTGTCCAACTAGGACCTAGTGTTAAATTTTCCGAAATAATACTAAGAAGCGTACCAATGACTAGAACCGTCAATAAGAATGCTCCCCGTGGAACTTTAAAATGGTGGTTTTCTGAAAATTGAGATTCCTGCAATAGCAAACACCTCTCTTTTTATTAAATTCGCAGAATATCATAATGTATATATTTTTACTTATAACAGATATTAAGTTTATGTTTTGTATTGTAAAATTATTTAATTCAAATAACCAATAATAAATTCTTGCTAACCAATTAAATGAACAAATTAGTTTTATACTATTCAACAAACCTGCCAGTTACTTCAATAAAAAAAGCTGCAATTAAGCAACTCATGATCAAAACAAAGTATTGCTCGACAGTTTAATTGATTATTTTTCTGATTCATTCATTTCGTAATTTCTCGCTAATATCCAACTACTGAGACCATTAGACGCTGTAATCTCATAGTATTTATATCTATTTTTTATTAAGTAACTCTGTAACTCAATCACATCTTCGTAAAAAAATTGGCCAGCCGTAGACTTTTTTTCTTTTCTAATAAATCTTAATTTTCGGCACAAAATTTAGAAATATCCGATTCATCTATACCAAATAATATACTTCCTGGTATTTGAGTTTCAAAATAATGAGCAAGTACATCTGTAAATAGAACATCTATGTATTTATTAATTTCCGATACAGTATGTAGAATTATTTTATAGTTCGCTAATTCCACCTCGTATCCAATAACTTCATTATCGTGAATTCCCATAAAAACTCCTTTATCTTAATAAACTAAACCTCATATCTGAAATATTTATATGTTTTTATTAGCATAATAAGAATTGGGTTTATGCCGAGACAACATCATTTGTTTAACTTAATCTCCCATTTAATTAAAACTTGTGGTGATTAATCAATTTTTATTCTATTAGTGTTACATAAGTTAAATTGGAGGTGAAAAAATGGATCAACACTTACATCACGTGGAAGAACATTTTACTGGATCTGACTTCATTCGAGATGTTGTAATTGGTATGTCAGACGGATTAACAGTACCGTTTGCATTAGCTGCTGGTTTGTCCGGTGCTGTTGATACAACAGCATTAATTCTCACAGCCGGTGGAGCTGAAATAGCAGCAGGGTCAATTGCAATGGGACTTGGCGGATATTTGGCAGGAAAAACAGATGCGGAACATTATGAATCTGAACTTGCCCGTGAACGGCGCGAAGTAATAGAATTACCAGAGCGTGAAGAAGAGGAAGTATTTGAAATTTTTAGGGAATATGGGCTTGAAGACGACCAAATCAAATCCATTACTGATACCATGAAAAAGAACCCTGAAAAATGGGTAGATTTTATGATGAAATTTGAATTGGGGCTAGAAAAGCCGGAGCCGACAAGAGCAAGAAACAGTGCGATTACCATTGCTATTTCTTATATTGTTGGAGGAGTAATTCCTTTGTTTCCATATTTTATCTTTCATAAACCTGCAACAGCATTAATGGTTTCTGTTATTGTCACACTTATTTCATTACTGATTTTTGGATATGTAAAAGGAAGGTTTACAGGAACTTCTCCTGTGAAGAGTGCTTTTCAAACAATGATTACTGGAGGAATTGCTGCAGCAGTTGCATTCGGTCTAGCCAGAATTCTCACCTGATAGTTGAATTATCGTATTATTACCAACTCATGCTATAAAAAAAAAAGGAAAATGAGTATTATTATTTTTAGTAATTAACTTTTTATTGAATATATTGTATTGAGCAATTACTGCTTGCCCAATACCACCTATTTATTTAAAGGGAAACTCCTTTTCAAGAGTTTCTCTTTTTTACTTTTAGAAATCCTTGTTGAACTAACTCAATCTCCTTTAGTTTTCGTCAAGCATTCGATAAATGATTGCTACACTTAACACATCACATTACCAATTAAACCTATTATCATCTTTACTGACTACGTCTAATTGTAACATTCCATATTGAACTATCCTGCCATTTAGTTACATAAGGTCCACTTACCGAAAAAGAATTCTATACTTTCTAAACATAAAGAAAACCACCTATAATAGGTGGCTCAAATATACTTCCGATGAATATTCTTTCCATCATAACTAAACAACACAGACTTATTCTCAATATTCGTCTCCAAATGTACCCCTCTACCCCATAACTGATGAATATAAGGCATTACCTTCTCAACATACTTCACATCAAGTTCCATATGTTCATAAGAATGCTTCAAATAAAGCTCACCATTTTTTAAATAATCTCCTTCCTGAACTACAATATAAGGGAATCCTCCATTTACCCGACTAACTACAAGTTGATCTCGTACATTCTCCCATGCTTTATCGGTAACTTTATATTCCTTACCTTGTCGCTGGAATAAGTACATATCTTCTCTCATTACGAGGTCTTTAGTTAAATAGTTTCGAATAAATGAGCTGTCAGACTCTAATTCTCGAACTTCAAACATTTTTTCCCTACCGCTGCCAGGTTTAACACCTAACTCTCTCATTTCTTTACTTGGGTTATTATATCGCTCTTCAATATCTTCAAACATTCTTAGTCCTAAATAATATGGGTTAATGCTTGTTTTCGATGGCTGAACTACTCCTGCATTTAGTTTTGCGTATTCGATTGCTTCGTTTGAATCAAGATTTAGTTCACGCATGATTCTTATGTGCCAGTAACTTGCCCAGCCTTCATTCATAATTTTCGTCTCAAGCTGTGGCCAGAAATAAAGCATTTCTTCTCGTAACATAGTCAGGATGTCACGTTGCCATTCTTCTAGTTCTCTGGAGTATTCTTCGATAAATAATAGGATATCTTTTTCGGGTTGTGGTGGGAATTGTTTACGTTTAATTGGGATAAGGTTTGAATCATTTTTCTTTTCTTTACTTTGATCCATATTCCATAAATCATCATATGGTGTAACTCGTTTTTTCTCTTTTAATGGGAAATCAGTTTCTAAATCATAAGCCAGTTTTGGTCGCATTAATGATGGATCAATATGCTCTTGAATTGAGAGTACTGCATCTAGGAAATTTTCTACTTCTTGCTTACCGTATATATGTTCATAGTGTTTAATTCGTTCAGCAGTAGCTGCCATACTTTCAACCATATCTCTCTTTGTATTTGAGAAACGAATATTATTTTTAAAGAAGTCACAATGAGCTAAAACGTGTGCAACGATTAATTTATTCTGAACGAGAGAGTTTGTATCTAATAAAAATGCATAACATGGATCAGAGTTGATTACCAATTCATAAATTTTGCTTAGCCCTAAATCGTAATGAAGCTTCATTTTATAAAACTGTTTTCCAAAGCTCCAGTGGGAGAATCTTGTAGGCATACCGTAAGCGCCAAATGTATAAATGATATCTGCAGGACAGATTTCATAGCGCATTGGGTAAAAGTCTAGCCCAAATCCTCTCGCAATCTCTGTAATTTCGTCAATAGCATATTCCAACGCTCTATAATCACTCGCCTTCATCACACTCTCCTCCTGTCTCTTCTTATATTATTCTATGAACTGAAAATTGAATTAATGTAAAAATAGTCATATCCAAACTATATTCATTTGTCTAATTCGAAATTTTTCAAAAAAACATAAACACAAAAAAACGTATGAAAAAAATTCATACGCTAGTTCATTTTATTTGTACAATGCGATTGATATAACTTCATTTTTTGAATTATTTATTTGATTAAGAAAATCTAAAGTAGTTTGGAGTACATAGTTTCTCTAGATTGCTTATTATTTTAATCTTATTATACCTGTTTCAAATAAAAGTATACTTAGGTGTTGGAAAGATTTTATCTGTAAACTCCAAGGTAAATGCAAAAATAACAGTAATCAATATATTTTGGCCCTTTTTCATCCTATTTTAAGTTCCATTTAACTAAATTGAAGCTATTCTTTAATAATTTGATCAAAACCAATAAAGTATTTCTAAAATACGAAAAATCACATCACTTTACTTCCGGTTTTCCCTATCGGTCCAGCACTTAACCATCCTATTTTTACCTAACCTCTACCGTAACCTTTTGTTAAATTCTCTCATGGCTAATTAATTTTTTTCGCCATAAACTATGTGTACCCTCTAAAAAGGAGGTTCACAATGCAAGTACAATCCGATTATGATTTAGCATTGTATTACACTTATTGTTGTCAATGGGATAAGCTTCTCGTGTTAATGGTAAATACGAAAGACGAACTTTTTTCAAAGCGTATCGAACATTTTCTACATGCTTTTAAATACGAGAGGGACTTAGCGATCATTGATGAAAAACTAAAAGGTATGTTCCAACATATTGAGCATGCTACTAGGGAAGAAAGCATTGAAGAACAATCTTTCATTTCATCATTAGAGCTTTAACTAAAATAAATGAAAAGAGCGACTAAATAGTCGCTCTTTTTTTTAGACTAATACTTCAATTTTTTCCATAAATGCTTGTTGTAAACTATCCAATTTTTGGATGCTATCCTGACGGGATTGTCCAACAATTCCGAAATAGAACTTGATTTTTGGTTCAGTTCCAGATGGGCGTAAGCATACCCATGAACCGTCTTCAAGTTGATACTTTAATACATTTGATTTAGGAAGAAGTATTTGTTCTTTTTCTCCTGATTCTAAAGTCGTTTTCTCTTGAAGTTTATAATCTTCAACCGTAACAACTTTTAGACCATTTATATCAACAGGAGGGTTTTGACGGTAATTTGTTAAAATCGATTGGATTTTTTCTGTACCTTCAATCCCTTTTAGTGTTAGTGATTTTAATCCTTCTAAGTAATAGCCATATTGCTCATATAGGCTATTTAGGCCTTCATATAAAGTCATACCTTTTGTTTTATAATAAGTAGCTATTTCTGCAGCAAGTACTGTTGCTTGAATTGCGTCTTTATCACGTACAAATGGTTTAATTAAATAGCCATAGCTTTCTTCATAACCGAATAAGAATGAGTATTCGTTCGTTTGCTCATATTCTTTAATTTTTTCACCAATAAACTTAAATCCAGTAAGTGTATCAATTGTTTTAACACCGAATTTTGATGCGATTACTTGACCAAATTCAGATGTAACGATTGTTTTAAGTAATAGTGCATTAGAAGGTACATCTTGTTGGCTTAATAAATAATGAAGCATTAATGCTCCTGTTTGGTTTCCAGTTAAGACTACATATTCGCCGTTTTCATTTTTCGTAGCAATTCCTAAACGGTCAGCATCAGGGTCAGTTGCAATTAATACATCTGCATCAATCTCTTTACCGTAACGAATTGCATATTCAAACGCTGCGTGTTCTTCAGGGTTCGGTGATTTTACAGTTGTAAAATTCGGATCTGCTTTTGCTTGTTCCTCAACAATTGTTACATTTTCAAAGCCAACTGCTTTTAATGACATTGTTGCAGGTAGTAATGCTGTACCATGTAATGGAGTAAAAACAATTTTTAAATCCTTACCATGTTCTCGAACTAAATCGTTGTTAACAACAACAGTTTTTAGTTGCTCTACATATAATTTGTCCATTTCTTCATCTAATCTATGTATTAAGCCTTTTTCAACTAAATCTTTTTCAGAAGATACTTCAATTTCTAACTCATTTTCAAATGAATTAACGTATTCAATTACTTGATCAGCCGCAGCTGGAGGTAATTGACCACCGTCATCACCATAAACTTTAAATCCGTTATATTCAGGTGGATTATGACTAGCCGTAATGACAATACCACCAAAGCAGTTTAACTCACGTACTGCAAATGATAATTCTGGTGTAGGACGTAATTCATTGAATACATACGCTTTAATACCATGTGTCGCAAGTGTTTTAGCTGCTTCCATTGCAAACTCAGGACTTTTATGACGAGAATCGAAAGCAATTGCAACTCCACGGTTTTTTGCTTCTTCTCCAAAGCTTTCAATATATTTTGCAAAACCAGCAGATGCTTTACGAATAGTATAAATGTTCATACGATTCGTTCCAGGTCCGATTTCTCCGCGCATTCCACCAGTTCCGAATTCTAAATTTTGATAGAAACTTTCCTTAAGTATAAGCTGATTATTCTCAAGTTTAATTAATTGTTCTTTTAGTTCTTGATCCAATGTCGGTGATTGAATCCATTTTTCATAAGTTGTTTCCCAATTCATATTTGTTCTCCTCCTATACTTAATCAGAGTTTGATTCGATAAAAGTCTTCCTAACTCCTTCTATCTTGATAAAAGTTTACAATATTCTCTCTAAAAATTCTACAATGGTACTACTTTAAATCTGAATGAGATTGCAAAGTATGTAGAAAATAAAACAAAAGGAGGGCGAGTTTATGCCAGAAATTAGATGTAGTGTTGCAAATTGTAATTTTTGGGGGCAGGGAAACTTTTGCCAAGCAGACTCAATTCTTGTTCAAACCGAAGCATACGAGTACTCAAATGACTTTGATTTAACGATTCAAAATGCAGTCTTAGACGGTGAAATAACCACTTCTGCTGTACATAGTGGTGAAACTTGCTGTCATACATTTCGACCTAAATATTAATGAAATGGTGCCATTTACATTTTTCGTATATGGCACCATTTTATTAGTTTATCCGTTCAAAATTACTCCACCATTAACATGAATGATTTGTCCTGTAATAAAGGAAGCTTCATTGCTGGCTAAATAAAGATATGCCGGTGCGAGCTCTACTGGCTGTCCAGCTCGTTTCATTGGAGTTGTGCTACCAAACTTTGCTACTTCTTGTTCGTCAAAACTTGCTGGGATCAATGGTGTCCAAATTGGCCCAGGAGCTACACCATTAACACGAATTCCCTTTTGAGCAAGATTTGTAGAAAGTGAACGAGTAAATGTGACAATCGCTCCTTTCGTCGCAGAGTAATCCAATAATTGATCATGTCCTTTATACGCAGTTATTGACGCAGTATTGATAATAGAGTCCCCTTGCTTCAGATGTGGAAGGCAAGCTTTTGATAAAAAGAACATTGAAAAAATATTTGTTTCAAATGTTCTTTTTAATTGCTCTTCCGTAATGTCTTCCAAATTCTTTTGTGGATATTGAACTGCAGCATTGTTCACTAAAATGTTAATTTTTCCGAAGGTTTGAATTGCATTTTGAACGATTTGTTTACAAACTTCCTCTGTTCTAATGTCACATCTCATTATTTCACAATTTCCACCAAAATCATTTATAAATTTCTTTGTATCTTGTGCATCAACATCCTCATCGAAATACGGAATAAAAACTGATGCCCCTTCTTTTGCAAAAAGTATTGCAACTGCTCTTCCAATCCCACTATCTCCCCCAGTAATAACGGCAACTTTTTCCTTTAATTTACCACTTGGTGTGTAGTTTGGATCATCTGATATCGGTATTGGCGTCATTTCCTTTTCGATACCTGGTTGCTTATTTTGATGTTGCGGATTAAATTTAGTCGGAAACTGTTTCTGATTCATTTACTACATCCTCCTTTTAAATAATTCAGATTTAGCATACCCAAATCATACTTTTAGGAATACTAAACATAATTGAATTCGTTAAAAGAGGTTAATCTACTAAAAAAACTTGCACTTTTACAATAAAACGAATATTATTAATAACTGTTGAGTTTATCATTCGTATTTTACAAGGAGACCTATTATGTTTAAATTAAAAGAGGCTAACACTACCGTTAAAACAGAAATTATAGCCGGCTTTACTACTTTTTTAACTATGGCTTATATAATTATTGTTAATCCTATTATATTATCCGATGCAGGTGTTCCATTTAACCAAGCATTTACTGCAACAATCATTGCAACTTTAGTCGGAACATTATTTATGGCATTGTTCGGAAACTACCCAATTGCGATTGCTCCCGGAATGGGAATGAATGCATATTTTGCTTATTCAGTTGTTTCAAAAGCACATGGCATTTCGTATCATTTAGCATTCTCAGCTGTATTTATTACAGGCATTTTATTCGTTATTCTATCTTTAACAAAATTTAGAACGCATTTAATAGAAGCAATTCCAAATACATTAAAACATGCAATTAGTGTTGGTATTGGATTATTTATCGCATTTATAGGTTTACGTCTTTCAGGTATAATCGTTGCTAACAAAGATAATCTTGTAGGATTAGGCGATCTCCATTCACCTGGTGTAATCCTTACTATAGTCGGTATTGCAATTACAATTATCTTATTTGCCTTAAATGTAAATGGTGCTTTATTCTTTGGAATGGTTGCAACAACAATCATTGCAGGATTTGCTGGAAAATTACACATTAAAGGAAGTATTTTCTCTTTACCTAAATTACCTGAGCATATCATTGTTGCTAATCCAATTACAGCAGCTTCAGATGTCATACATTATGGACTATATTCAGTTGTCTTTTCATTTTTATTAGTTACAATTTTTGATACGACAGGTACATTCTTAGGTGTAGCTTCACAAGCTGGTTTATTAGACAAGAAAGATGAAAAGCGTACTGGTCGTGCGATGCTTTCTGATTCATTCGGTACAACAATTGGAGCTATGTTTGGTACTTCACCTACAACAGCTTATATCGAATCTACAGCAGGTGTTGCAGCTGGGGGTAGAACAGGTTTAACGGCACTTGTCGTTGCATTACTATTCGTTTTTGCAGCATTCTTTAGCCCACTTGTTAATTCAATTTCTGATGTAGCGGCAATTACATCACCATCATTAATCGTAGTAGGTTGCTTAATGATGGGTAGTGTTCGTCATATTGAGTGGGATAACTTTGAAGAAGCATTCCCTGCATTTCTAGTTATTATCACAATGCCACTTACATCAAGTATTGCTACAGGTATTGCTCTTGGGTTTATTACCTATCCATTATTAAAAGTCGTTAAAGGGAAAGCAAAAAATGTTAAACCAGTAATTTATATATTTGGTATTTTATTCTTAATCCAATTGGTTTTCTTCCCACATTAATAATAAATATTTTAAGGCACATGATCTTTAAAAAGATTAATGTGCTTTTTTATTTTTTTTTTTAGGTACTAGCCTTTCCTTAATGGGACATCTATGCATATTTTGTTTATGTAGATTATTCAAGGAGGTGTTCTACGATGTGGAACAACCAAGATCAAGTCAACATGAACTCAAGTAGATGTAGACGTAATGACTGTGACTGTGACGATTGCAGAAGAAGACGCTGTGATTTTGATGATTGTGATAGAGATCGTTGTGATAGAGATCGTTGCGATTGCCGTCGCCATGATTGTCACTGCAATTGCAGATGCTGTTGCTTTAGAAGAAGAAGTAACTGTGGCTGTATGAATCCGTGTTTAGGTGTCGATATGGTTATGTTTGAAATGATGATGAAAAACATGATGAACAATAATAACAACAAAAATAATAATAATGATAAGGATTAATCTATTTTCTCCCTCCCCCATAAAAAACGACCTGAATTTAACAGGTTGATCAGACTGTTGACAAACGCTCGCTTTCTTAGTTGTTTCGCTTTTATAACATGCTTCGTACTTTGAAAGACTAGCGTTTTCATTCAGACTGAATAGTTTAATTTTCAACATATTAAAACGACCTGATTAACAGGTCGTTTTTTCATATGATATAAATTCTAAAATCTGTTCACGAAGTCGCTTAGCATCTTCATAACCTTCTTTATAAAGCTCTAATAAACGCCCTTTATTTCTTTCGATACGTCCAACCTTTAACTTTTGTAAAGGACGAATGACTAATATATTTCCAGCTTTTTCTTGCTCCTCAATATATTCTAATTGCTTATTATAAACTTCATATCTATTTAATACGGCCTGAACAAGTCCTGGATAATCTTTATACTTTTTTTGCAAATACCAAGTACCTTTTGAAGGTTTTTTACGATAACCAGCATTTCTAGTTAAAACAACTATATTTTTAAGATTGCCATCGGCTTCAGATTTACCGATTGGAATTGGATCTGCAATGCCACCATCCATCAAGAAATGATTATTAAACTTAATGATTGGAGCCATTAACGGTAAAGAACTTGATGCCCGAATTATATTTAACATATCTGTTGATTCTACAATTTGATCTTTATCAAAATAGACAGGTTCTCCTGTAACACAATCCGTCGTACCAACTACAAATTTTTGCTCAGCATTATAAAAAGAATCAAAATCAAATGGATCTAACTCATTAGGAATAATATCAAATAATAAGTCCATGCCAAAAAGCTGCTTATTACGAATTAAATTTTTAAAAGAAATATAATCTGGATGCTGTAAAAATTCCGTATTTACTCGTTTATTACGACCATGTTGTTTTGATAAATAAGAAGTACCCATACAAGCACCCGCAGAAACACCTATCACATAAGGAATTTCTATATTTTGTTCTAGAAAATAATCAAGAACACCGGCAGTATAAATCCCTCTCATTCCTCCACCTTCGAGAACTAAGCCCATTCCATTCATTTTCACAGCCCCCCTTTTTTCAAATTTTTTAGGACAATCTATTTAAATATTTTATTATATGAGGTGATGAAAGGGAAGAAATTAGAGTTGTGTGCTGGATAAGGTGATCAAACCTTTACTTGATTTAACCTTTAAAGTGATATTAAATTCATTGAAGCTACAATTAAAAATTGCGTATCGCGATTAAAACCGGGAATCGCAACTAAATCACTACATTTTCACTTCCCAAACAAAGAAACAGACCTCTAAAAGGTCTGTCTTCTATACTGCCTTCCTACTTCTTCTTTGTTTTTCCTGGTTCGAACATTTCTTTAACACCTTTTACACTTTTCAAAGAAGTAGTATGATATGTTCCATTTGCCCAATCTTCCATTTGATCACTATACCATTTGCTCCCGAGGTTTCCGGATTGTCCTGGTCCAACTATGTTTACTGATTTACTTAAATCTGCAAAATCTACAACAGTTCTCCATGATGCACCATGGTCTACGATTCCTTGGTCATCGTATCCTGCTGCTTTAACAGTAGTTGCACTGCCTCCTACTGGGATTGGATCTCTTGCATTAAAGAAATAACTTAAGATTTTAATACTGGATAATGGGTGTTTGAAAGCAACTTTATGGTGATCACCCCAATCCCACTTAGCTGCATTTTCACCGTCAGTTTTGCTAATATTTTTAACTGTTGTTTTAAAGGTTTTTAATAAAAGTTTATTAATTCCGCCCTGTTCATCAACCCAGATTACTTTTTTCCCATTTAAGCTGTCACGTAGCAATTGATCGACTACGACTTTGCGGTCTCCAAATAAATCCATCATATCGTTTGAGATTTGTTGATCGAACAATGCTTTATTTATTTCAGTCATCCACATTTGGAATATGAGAGGAGAAGCATCATCTTTATCATCTATAAAATTCCATTTTTCAAGTTCCTTTAAAGCTGATTTTTCAACAGATGATAATTGATCTTTATTTTGTTTTATTGACTTAATAAACTTCGGTGCATGTTCCTTCGCCTGTAAGTTCATTTCGTCCATTTGTAGCTTTTGCATATTTTTAACAGTCAATTTGTCATTCTTTTTTAATACTTCCTGAATGCGTAATTGACGGTAAGGCTGTGCCCATGAATTTGAAATATGGTATGGATATGAATCATCAACTACTTTATTATTTGCAGATGAAATAAATCCTTCCTTTGGGTTAACGATTGTTGGTAGTTCATCGTAAGGAATGTAACCTTTCCATCCGTAATCACTAGTCCAACCTGGCACTGGCATTAGCCCATCACCTTTTTTACGGATTGGAATTTTTCCATTCGCTCGATAAGCAATTGTTCCGTCATCAGATGCGAATACAAAATTTTGGGCAGGAGCCTCAAATAAAGCTAATCCTTTTTTAAACGAATTCCAATCCTTTGCAGCATCAAACTTTAAAACGGCTTCTAGCTCTGTTGTTGGTTGTAGTGCTGTCCATTGTAAAGAGAATACGGTATCTTTTCCAGCATCGCTCGCAAATTCCGAAATCACTGAACCATGTCTCGTAATCATTACAGGTAAAACCTTATTCTTTTCACCTTTAATTTTGATCGTTTCTTTTATAACCTCTGCCTTTTCCCATTGACCATCATATAAAAATTCGTCTGGCTTATTTGGATTTCGTTTTTCAATATATAAATCTTGAACATCTGGACCTACGTTTGTTACTCCCCAGGCAATATGTTCATTATGACCAACGATGATTCCCGGCACCCCTGCAAAAATCACACCACTTACATTCATATCACCAGATTTTAATTGAGTTTCATACCAAATTGCCGGTGTCGCTAATCCTAAATGAGGATCATCCGCTAATAACGGTTTTCCGGACTTAGTTTTAGATCCACTAACAACCCAATCATTACTTCCATTCCAAACAGGTGGAATAATTGCACTTGCAAAGCTCTTTTCTACGTCTATTTTTGAAGTATTGCTTGGAATAATATACGAATCTAGATCATTATTAGCTGGGAATAGCTCCAAAGCCTTATCCTTTGGAAATTTATTCATAGCATAATAACGAAATGCTTGTTCATTCCAGTGACCGCCTAAATCAAATGCCATATATTTACCAATTACTAGTGAGTCAATTGCCGTCCATTTAGTTGGCTTATATTGTAAAATTTTAAATTCAACTGGTAGTTTATTTTCCTTTATTGCGTATTTTATGTACGCATTTACTCCTTCTGCATACCAATTTAAAACATTTTGTCCATTTTTATCGTATTTGCTGTAAGAAGCTTCGGCAGCTCTTCTTAAACCAAGCGTTCGAAAATATGAGTCACGCTCCACTGTAGCATCCCCAATTACTTCACTTAATTGTCCGGACGCCTGTCTCCTGCTTAAATCCATTTGAAATAATCGATCTTGTGCAGTTACAAAGCCTTGCGCAACATACAAGTCATGCAAACTTTTAGCACTAATATGAGGTACTCCTTTATCATCCCTAACTACCTCTACTTTATGGTTTAACGTACTGATCGTTAAATTTCCTTTAATGCTTGGTAATGATTTTTTGGTTAAGTACAGGCCGGTGCCCGCAACGATTAAGACGATAACGATTAAGATGGTTGATGTAACTTTAATCCACTTTGGAAAGCGCTTCCGATTTTTTGACATCTCAATTGGCGCACTCATTTTTCTCCCTCCTGCTTAAACTGCATATAAAACATATACTGTATAATAATTCTGCAAGTCTTATTGCATTCCTTCTTATGACGAATGGGGTATAATACTATTTATTAACATTAAAGGAGTGTATGGAAATGTCATTAAATTCTTGGTTCGAAAAAGGCATGACTTTTCAAGAATATGTAGAAGCAATGAATGTGAATAAAGAAGAACTTCTAAAAATCTATAATGAAGTTACGATTCCTGAAAGTACACAAGCAAAACTTGAACAATTAAAGAATCGTCATTGGAAGGTTGTTACCTTAACTGCAGATTGGTGTGGAGATGCATTACTTAATGTACCAGTAATTCAGAAAATGATGGAAAAAGCAAATATAGATACTAGATTCCTAATTCGAGATGAAAACCTAGAATTAATGGATCAATATTTAACTAATGGTAAATCTCGTTCTATTCCAATTTTTGTTTTTATGGATGAAAAAGGGAATGAAGTAAATGTATGGGGCCCACGTTCTGCGGAGATTGAAGAAATTGTAGTTGAAATGAAAAAAGAGCTTCCAGATAAAGATGATCCAAATTTCCAAGAAAAACAAACTGCTGTTTTTAAAGCGATTCGAACAAACTTCGTTGAAGATAAAAAATATTGGAATTCAGTTATTAATAGTGTAGAAGAGAAATTATTCTCATAAGTAAAAGTACGGGTTATTTAGTTGAAGAATTTTTCAATTAAATAGCCTTTTTATTTATCAGCTTAATAAAAAATTATATCGTAAAATTCTAATAGATTTTCACAATAAAAATAACTAACTAATCCACCTATTGAGATGAATGGACCAAAAGGAATTGGATTTCGTTGCTTTAATTTTCCGAACAATATTACAACTAACCCGTAAATACTGCCTGAAAAACATGCAAGCATAAATGCAATGAGTGTTAGTTTCCAACCTAAAATTATTCCTAGCACACTAAATAACTTTATGTCTCCCCCTCCCATACCACCTTTACTAATCAGATTAATTAAAAGCAAAACCACGAATGCTCCTAAAGCTCCTACTATACTACTCCACCAAGGGTCCAAAGGAAATAAGGTTCGTTCAAAACTAAAAATAAATAAAAAGATTAGTAGAATCCGATTAGGAATAATCATATAGTTCACATCTGAAACAACAATAATGATTAATAAAGATATTAACGAAAGAGCGATCATTAACTCTTTATGAAAACCAGTTTCATAAATGGATAAAACGAATAACATACCTGTTAGACTTTCAATTAATAGATATAGTTTGGAAATTAGCATCCCGCAACTTCGACATTTCCCTCTTTGGAGTAAAAACGAAAATACCGGTATTAATTCTATGGAACTCAATTTATGTCCACAATTTGAACACGAGGAACCCGGTGAAATAATCGATTTTCCGTTAGGTACTCTTAACCCAACAACATTAAAAAAAGAACCAAATACTAGGCCTAATACAAAAAAAGTAAAGTAGACTAATGCTATGATTACCAGCTCCTTTAAAGTCATTCAACTAGTTTAGTTAAAGGTCATTATATCATTGGAACATAATCTACTTATTTATTAAAAAAGAATACTTTATGAAAAGATAAAAAAAACTTGCCGATTAGCGGTGACAAGGGCGTAGTTGCACTTTTACTTTATTCCTAAAATTGATAATTGCGTCGAATACTCCTCCTCGCTACCAATTTATACTTTCTTAAAGTGCAAAAAAAAAGCAATCTACCATTCTTAAGAAAAGTAAATTGCAACTATTATTATGTTTATTTAATTACACTACCTGAGCCAGCGAATTTCGGTTTCCAATATGTATTGGAAAGACTTACAACAGCTACTCCCTTACTTGAAGTCGCTGAAATAAAATTATTATTTCCCATGAAAATTCCTACATGGCTAATACCTTTTTTGTATGTATTTTTGAAGAAAACTAAATCACCAGGAACAGGCTTTTTAACAATTGAGCTGACAGTATACATTGACGAAGCTGTTCGAGGTAATGTAGTACCTACTTTTTTGTATACATACCCTACGTAACCTGAACAATCAAAACCTTTAGTACTAGTACCACCAAAACGATATGGCACTCCAGTATATTGTTTAGCGATTTTTGTTACCTGATTTTTCTTTGAGTATGGGTTATATGTAGATGCTGCTTGTGATTTAGTCGTAAAAAATACCATGCTCAGTAAGCATACGAAAGCTATAAGGACTTGCTTTTTCATCTCTTTCTCCCCCTTCATTGATAATGTAAGTCTAACAAAATCCAATTTTGAAAGCCATTACAGGAGTGTTACAAATTGTCGAAGTGTTTGTAATACTATAAAACCTTGTAGGTTTTTGCCAAAAAAATGCAGCAAAAAATGACGATCATTCGACAGCCATTTTTTAGAGTATTGAAAAATTTGAACATTAATTGCCCCTAATTTTTCAAGTTGTGCACCCCGTTATGTAGGGATGTTCTTACTTAATTTTACGGTGAAATCTAGTGTTAAAAAGTTCGGATCATTCTTTGACAATTATTGAAAAGATTTTATTTGTTTTACTGGATTATGTTTAGTTTTGGTTGGTTCAAAGTCTAATTTAATGTTATTTCTTCTATTTTTTTGATTATATTACTCTATTCGCCCTTGTTTCATAGCCCTATTTGCGGTTTTCATAGTTTATATTGCAGGTTTGACTTTTTTTATTTGAAGATTTACCAAATTAAATTGTAGTTTTGGCCTTTTTATTTGAACTTTTAGAAATTTAATTGCAGTTTCGGTCTTTTTATTTGCACTTCCAAAGATTTAATTGCAGTTTCCACTTTTTTATTTGCACTTCACAGATTTAATTGCAGTATCCACTTTTTTATTTGCACTTCCACAGGTGTACCCCATGGAAAGCAAGCATCCTGTATAAAATGAAAACAGACTGTCATGTGACAGTCTGTTCAGTAAATACTATATAAAATAATTAAATTAAACGATAAACTCTAGCTTCAAAAGGTTTAAATTCCATGTTTTCAACTAATTGATGATCTGTTAATTCAATGTTCGTTAAACTTAATTGTGCATTCTTTTTTGTAAGTTCTTTCGGTAAAGTAAATTTTTGTTTCTCTGATGATAAATTAGTAATCACTAAGAATGTTTCTTTTTCACCATTTCGAGTGTATGCATAAACAGGTTCATTTTTAACGTCTAGATATTCATACGGTGCATAAACTAGTGCCTTATTTTCTTTACGTAATGTAATCATCTTTTTATAGAATGATAAAATAGAGTCTGCATTTTTTTCTTGGATTTCAACATTTATTTCATTAAAGTTATCATTCGTTTTAAGCCAAGGTTTACCCGTTGTGAATCCAGCATTATTTGTACTGTTCCATTGCATAGGTGTGCGGGAATTATCACGGCCTGTTTTCCATAAAATATCTAGAACATCTTGTTCAGTCGAACCATTTTCAATCATTGTATTATACATATTTTTTGCACTTACATCATTATAATCGTTGATTGATGTGTAGTGAACATTTGTCATTCCAATTTCTTGCCCTTGGTAAATGAATGGCGTTCCTTGCATAAAGAAATACATTACTCCAATAGCTTTTGCTGAAATTCCCCAAAATGCTTCATCATCATTTCCTAATGTACTGACTGCTCTAGGTATATCATGGTTCTCGATAAATAATGCATTCCATCCATATCCCTCTAATCCAGTTTGCCATTTAGTAAGTACTTCTTTTAAATCGGCGATCGAAGTTTCTGATTCATCGGTTTTCTTCCAAAGATCTAAACTTTCGAATTGGAAAATCATATTGAACTTACCTTGTTTTTCTCCAACCCACAGATGTGCATCTTTCGTTGTTACACCATTTGCTTCTCCGACTGTCATGATGTCATATTTATCAAATGTTTCACGTTTTAGCTCATCCAGATATTTGTGAATTCCCTCTTGATTCATGTGCATATCAAAGCTTGCCACATATTTCTCTTTCTTTGGATTTGGCATATCTGGAAAACCTGGTCGTTTTCTTATATGACTGATCGCGTCTACTCGGAAACCATCGATTCCTTTATCTAACCACCAATTAATCATGTCATATACTTTTTGTCTTACTTCTTTGTTCTCCCAATTTAAATCAGGCTGCTTTTTTGAGAATAAGTGTAAGAAATATTCATCCGTTGCTTCATCATATTCCCAAGCAGATCCACCGAAAATACTTTCCCAGTTATTTGGCTCATGGCCTGATTTTTTTCTTTCTCTCCAAATATAGTAGTCTCTATAGGGATTATCTTTTGATTTTTTAGATTCTAAAAACCAAGGATGCTCATCACTTGTATGATTGACTACTAAATCTAAAATTAACTTCATTCCTCTTTCGTGTACATTCTCTAATAGCTCATCAAAATCAGCCATTGTGCCAAACTCATCCATAATGTCCTGATAATCTGAGATATCGTAACCATTATCATCATTTGGTGATTTGTAAAATGGACAAATCCAAATAACATCTATACCGAGTTCTTTTAAATAATCTAATTTCGAAATTACACCTCTTAAATCACCAATTCCATCACCATTTGAATCCATAAAGCTACGTGGATAAATTTGGTAAGCAACCGCTTCCTTCCACCAACTTTGATTTGTCATAATCTCTCTCCTCCAAATGCATAAAAGCGTTTTCATTATCGATTATATTAGTAGTCTTCAATAAAAAATAAGTACAATTTTATTGCAACCGTTTGCACATTATTATCTTAACATTCAACTAACTATAGTTCAATAACCGAAATAGAGAGAACTTTCAATTCTAACTTCCTAGCTGCCTTATTTAAAAATCGTTTTCACAAAAAAAAAAGCAACTTAGGATATCCCTTAAGCCGCTTATATTTCTAATTTCTTTACATCCTTTACTTTTGCTGAAGGATGAATTTGAACATCTTCTGTATATTCTACAAGGTCGATTACACATTTTGGTCCAATTGTTACAGCATCACCTCTTACTACACTTGCTGTCGTGTAATCAATCTTTACAGCACTTCCCTCAATTACATCTGATTTGAAGTTCATTCGATTGTTAAAAAGTTTAGTAAAAATACGTGAAAATAGATTATTGTCATCGAATCGACTAATTTCAATTGTTTCTCCACCAATTTCAGGTATATAGCTAAATCCATTATGAGGTAAATAGCCAAATCCACCATGGGTAATTTTTACGTTTTCTGCATTTAATAAACCATTCATTGATAAGTGACCTTTAGCTGTAAATACTTCACATTCAGACCCTTTTTCTGTAGAAAGCGACCCTTTTACAGTAATTACTTCTGCTTTCACTATTCCCGTCGTTTTCATTGAACCAGAAACATTAATACTCTGAACATTTAAGTCGCCCTTTGTTTTAAAGCTACCGCTAACATTCACATCTCCACCAGAAACTTTTCCATCAATCGAAGCCGATCCACTGACACTCATTTTTTTTGCATCAACATCACCTAGACATTTAGCGCTCCCACTGCAGTTAAAATATTCAGTTTCGACTTTTCCATTGAATTTTGCTGAGCCACTTACTTTCACTTCATGACAAAAAATATCACCAAGTATGCGTCCGCTTCCACTAATTCTAACGTCATCATATTTGCCAGTACCAATTGTTCCTGAACCGTTAATAATTGCATTTTGCTTTGATTGCACGCTCACAATAATCTCTCCTCCATAATTTATTTAATCGATTTATTTAAATAGCTAGAGAGAGTAACATTGATTAAGATGGAATCCTTTTGATCAACAAACGTTTCATGTTGATTTCCAATAATCCATGTACCCATACCAAATTTTCGAATATAAATGACAGTCGCTTCATCCATGTTTATTTGGTTTTTATGCGTTTCAACCAAATTTAAAAATTGCGTTATTTCATCTATTGTTACACTTCCATTTGAAAGCCACTCGTTTACAAAAAGTAATGAACATAGTTGAACCGTACCTAAATGCTCTAATTTAGTATTTGGAAAAAGTGATTGATATATTTGTACGACTTGTTTAGGGATTTGCTCCAAAGATAAAGTAGCATTCCCACGATCAGAAACGATTTCTTCATTGATTGAAAACACTCTAGCAATATCATCTAATGATTGATCATCCTTCAACTCTTTTATTTTTTCAATCCGATCCAAAATTCTCTGTTTTGGAAAAAACGTTTCCTGTCCAGTAAAGCTTGATTTTTTCATAAACCACTCTTCAGGAATGATGTTTTTCCTTTTCCATCTATAAAGCTGTCCGTACGATATGCCTGTAAGTTGTAGTAAATCTTTTTTGGAAATTAATTCTTCACTCATATGACATTCCTCCTGACACGAGTATAACAAAACAATGTTTCATTGTAAAGCATTCAAGCATAACACTTTCGACATAACATTTGTCCAATTTCACAACAATATTGTGCGTAACAATGTTTTAATTATTGGCATTTTCATATAAAGAAAACTCGTCGATTGACTTTCTTTTAGACAAAGACTTAGTTACACTTATACTTTATTCATAGAATTAGTTACTACATTGAGCACTCACCATATTTCTTAAAGTGAAAAAAATACCCAAAATCCATTTATTAATGAATTTTGAGTAGCAATTTCATTCTAAATCTATTTAGTTAGAATGCACCTTTTCTTTCATCCTAAATTAAATCTACATCTTCTTTCTCAAGAACTACACTTACTTGATATTCCTTCAAGTTAATGGTTCTCTCGCTCGTAAATTTGACCCCTTCGTCTTGGAGCAAACGCTTTTGCTTTAAAAATCCTTCTTCATCTTGGATCCCTATTTCACCTTTAGCATTTATAACTCTATGCCATGGCAATTGGTATTTTTGGCCCATCGAGTGTAAGATTCTTACAACCTGTCTAGCTCCTCTTGGACTTCCTGCTAATTTTGCAACTTGTCCATATGTCATTACTTTTCCTGGTGGTATATTTTTAATAATTTCAATCGCTCTACTTGTAAAAGATTCCATTTTTTCCTCTTCTAAAATTCACGTTTTGGGATTTTTTTATATTAATTTTACCACATAACTTATTATGCCTATTTATTAATAAAATAGTGTCCGTTTCTACTAGTAAAGAATAGTCTAGTTAGTAGATTTAAATATAATCGGGAGGATGATAGTCAATTGAATGCTAATTTTTTAATAGCTTTACGAGAAGGCCTTGAGGTTTCATTAGTAATCGGGTACTTACTCATTACTTTAATTCAGAGTAAAAAAGAGCATTTAATTAAGTCAGTAGTATACGGAACAATACTTGGAGTAGTAGTTAGTATTTTTGCTGGATTTTTCTTATTTACAACATTTGGTGAACTAGATGGAAATGTTGAACATACGATCGAAGGTGTAATCCAATTAATTGCAGCATTGTTAATCTTCTATTTTATTTACTGGTTAAGTAGTCAAAGTAGCATTAATATTTCAGATAAACTAAAATCAGAAATTAAAATTATGGATAGCAGTATTTCACTATTTTTAATGGCAAGCGTATTTGTGATCCGCGAAGGCTTAGAGCTAGTTCTGTTTGTTTTATCAAATGCACATACAATCGCCCTTGTTGGTATGATTTCTATTTTACTAGGAATTATTGCAGCTGTCTTAATCGCATATTTATTTATTAAAACTACAGTTAATTTAAATATTAAAGTGATTTTTACTTTGTTGGGTATTCTATTAATTTTCTTTGGAGGTAAAGTATTCACTGAAGGTCTTTTCTCTTTTATCGATGCTACCCCACTAGTTGAACAAATCGTCTATTATGGATTCGTCGTCATATCACTATTTATTTTATTTAAAAACAACATACTATCATTTTTCAAAAAATAGGATAGTTTTGACTGATACGCCTGTCTTAAAATACTTCAATTATAGAAGAAAACCTGCAAGCTAATGTTGGTTTTCTTCTTTATTTTAGTTATACTTTTTGCACTTAACATCACTTTTCTGTATAGTTTTTCACATTCATACTATAATATTTTTATAAGATAAAGAAAGGTCGGTTAAAATGAAAATTACAATTTCCGAAGATGCATTAAAATGGTTTCAAGATGAGATGAATGTAAAAGAAGGAGATACAATTCGTTTTTTCGCGCGATACGGTGGAAATAGTACAATTCATAAAGGCTATTCATTAGGTGTTACTAAAGAACAACCAGTGGATATCGGAGAATCTATTTCAATTGATAACGTAGTCTATTTTATTAACGAAACGGATCTATGGTATTTTAAAGATTATCATTTAAATGTAATTGTAAATGATAATAATGAATTACATTTTGATTATGAACCTAAATAATAAGAGGAGCTTAGGTAGAGTTTATTCCTAAGCTCTTTTTTGTTTTGAGTTCTGTAGAAGTAGATAGTAAGGTATTTCCTAAAGGTTGTCTAATTAGACTGCCTCTTTTTTAGTTTTTCATTTAACAGAGTTTTGTTTTAAATACAAAAAAGTGTGCCCCACTATTTATGTGAGGCACTCTTCATCATTTATTCTTCAATCTTTTTCTTTTTGCTTACTAACTTATAAATAACTGGAATGATGATTAGTGTTAAGAATGTTGAAGTTGTTAAACCACCAATTACAGTTACTGCTAATCCTTTCGAAATTAAGCCAGATGTTGAATTTGAAAGGGCCATTGGTACTAATGCAAGGATTGTCGCTAATGCTGTCATTAAGATTGGACGTAATCTTGTCTTTGAAGCTTCAATTAATGCGTCAGTTACATCTAATCCATTTTTACGGTTATGTTCAACTCGGTCTAATAATACAACCGCATTCGTTACAACAATACCGATCAACATTAATAGTCCGATCATTGCACTCATTGATAGTGTTTGTTTGCCAATAAATAACGCTAAGAAAGCTCCGATTGGTACAAAGATTAATGATGTTAAAATAACAAACGGTGTTCTTAAACCACCAAATGTCATGCTCATGATTAAGAATACTAATCCAACAGCAACTACCATTGCTATTCCTAAACTGCTGAATCCATCTGTAATCATATCTAAACCGCCGCCAATTTTCATATCGACGCTTTTTGGTAAATCAATTTTATTTATGTGACTTGTTACATCTTTTGTAATTGCTGCAGTGTCTTTACCTTTTACTTCTGCACTTACTGATGCAAACATTTTTCCATCATCATGGTTGATTGAAACTGGTGCATCCTTTTGAGAAATTGTTACATAGTCTTTAATTTCTTTTGGACCTGTTGCAGTCATAAATTTAATTTTTTCAATATCTTCTTTTGAAGTTGCTTTATTTTTATAACCTACAGTAAGCTTATTTGTTTCTCCGTTTAAATCGTAATCACCGATTTCAACGTCGTTAATTTTTTCATTAATAGCTCCCATAACTTGGAACATTGAAATATTTTCATCGTGTGCTTTATCGTTTAATGTAATTTCTAATTTAGGTTGTACATCTTTTAAATTATTAGAAACATTTTTTAGACGATCATCACTATTTAATTCTTTTTCAATTTTTGATGCTGCTTCTTTTAAATCATTAAAGTTAGCAGAATATAAATTTACTTCAATATTGTTCCCTGTTGGAGGACCATTTTGAGAAAGTTCTTTTGCTGTGATTGTTGTACCTTTTACTTTCGCGTCAACAATAGAAGGAACTTCTTTGTTGATTTTTGAAAGTTCTTTATCCATGTTCTTTCCATCTTTTAGATTGATTTGGAAGATCGCTTTATTTTTGCCACCATCCATATTCATCATAAAATCACGTTTACCACCAACAGTAGCTTGTACACTGTCAATTAGGTCTGAATCTGCAAAGTATTTTTCTAATTCTTTTGCAACTACATTTGATTGGTCCACAGTACTATTTGATGGAAGAGTTGCTGTAACTTGAAGTGTTTTATTTACACTACCTGGTAAGAATGAGAATCCTAATAAAGGAATCATCGATAATGAACCAGCTAATAAAACGATTGATAATAAGATAACAATCCATTTACGTTTTAGTGCCGAACGAAGTAACTTTTCGTAACCTCTCATAAAACGCGTATCATTACTATGCTCTTTTAATGGTTTAGATAAGAATTTTGCTCCTAATGTTGGAATTAAAATGATCGCAACAATTAGAGAAGTTAAAATAGAAACTACTACTGAAATAGCAAATGGTCTAAAGAATTCACCAATAATACCACTTACAAATGCTAAAGGTAAAAATACTACTACAGTCGCAAATGTAGATGATGCAATGGCACCAATTACTTCCTTAGTTGCATATAATGCCATTTCTTTTCTCTTATATTGATTATTTTTTTGTTGTTTCCATCTGTATATATTTTCAATTACAACGATACTATCATCAACAATACGTCCAATCGCAACAACTAGACCACCTAGAGTCATAATGTTTAATGTATAACCTAGTGAATTTAATACTGATATTGTTGCAAAGATTGAAATTGGTAAAGATAAAATTGAAATTAATGTCGCTCTAATATTTCTTAAGAATAACAGAATAACGACTACTGTAAATAACGCACCTAGTAGACCTTCTTTAATTAAAGAACTAACGGATTTCTCGATTTCTTTACCGTTATCCATAATGACATGCGTTTCTACATTATTGTCTTTCTTGAATGATTTAATTTCTTTTTTAACAGCTGTTGCTACATCCGCTGTATTTGAATCTTGTGTTTGAGAAACAGATAAAATATAACTTTCTTTACCGTTATATCTAGAAATTTGGTCTTGAACCGAAACTACTTTTACATCTGCAATATCAGCAACAGTAACATTTTTTGGCGTAACTGTTTGTGCTTGTCCTGCACCTCTACCTAGTTGTGCTCCTTGGGTCATCGTACCCATTTGTGTACCCTGTACAGCTGCACTAGATAAAACTGTATTTTTGATTTGATCGACTGAGTTTAACGTACCTTTCATTCGAACAGAAACTGTTTTTCCATTATTCTCAACAGATCCTAATGGCACTGCATAATCTAGACCTTGAATCGCCGTTTTAATAGTGTCTAAAGAAATCCCTTTTTCTTCAGCCTTTTTATTATCTACAACGATTTGTATTTCTTCATCTTTTGTTCCTTGAAGACTTACATCACTTACACCAGTGATTTTTTTAATTTGAGGAAGTAAATCTTTTTCAATTGATTGTTGTAAATCTTTTACTTGTCCGTTATTTGCAATCGCAACCTGGTAAATAGGAGCAGAATCCATCGCAATACGTTGAACTGTCGCTTCTGCTTTATCAGGTAACTTAGTTTTATTGATTACATTATCAACGTCTTTTTCAATTTTATCCATATCCGATCCAAAAGGATAAATCAAAAAGATTGAAGCCATATTTTCACTTGAAGTACTTGTTAACTGATCATAGTTTTCAAGCTTCATTAAACCTGATTCGATTGGTTTAGTGACCTCAGTTTCTATATCCTCAGATGATGCACCAGGGTATACTACCTGTACTGCAACAGCTGGAAATGAAACATCAGGAAATGTTTCAATTTGTATTTTTTGGGCAGAATAAATTCCCCCTATTAAAACTAGAACACTTAATATAATAACTGAGATTGTGTTCTTCAAACTTAATTTCGTTAAGCCTGCAAACATAATGTATCTATTTCCCCTTTCGATTCGTTACAATTCTAATACGTGATTAGTTTATCAAATCAATATGAACAGAATATGAACAATTAAGAACATAATTTTAACTTTTTATTTTTACAAGTTTCTCGGTAGGATAATCGTAAAGCTAGTTCCCTTTCCAACCACACTTTCAACCTCTATTTTTCCATGATGTATTTCCATAATTTTTTGTACAATCGAAAGACCAAGCCCTGTTCCTTTTTTATTTCTTGAACGGTCTGCTTGATAAAAACGTTCAAATATCCGTTCAATATCTTCCTTACTTATTCCTAGCCCATTATCGCTAATGAGGACGTGAATAGTATGATCCAATTCCAAAATATCTACTTTAATGTACCCAGCTATATTTGAGAACTTAATCGCATTTTGAAGTAAATTAATCCAAACTTGTTCAAGTAGTAAACGATCTGCAACTATTTCTGTTTGTGGCAAATTTAAAACTAATTGAAGCTTTTTACCTTCCCAATGTGGCTCTAATGCCAAAAAAATTTTTCGAATTTGTTCATCTAATTTATAGGTCGTAGGCTGGAATGGATGTTGCTCAGAGTCTAATGAAGCTAACTTTAATAATCTTTCACTCATCATAGAAAGACGTTCACTCTCTGCCTCAATAATGGATAAATAATGTTCCTTTTTCTCATCAGTTATTTGTTTATTTCTTAAAACCTTTGCAAATCCCTTAATAGATGTTAACGGTGATTGAATTTCATGCGAAACATTTGAAACAAATTCACTTCTCATCTCTTCTAACTTGTTTAATTTATTCGTCATCAAATTAAAGTTTGAAGCAAGTAATCCTATTTCATCCTTACGTTTAATCGTTACTTGAACATCATAATTACCTTTAGCCAGTTCTTTTGTAGCACGAATTAGCTCTTTTACTGGCTTTACTAATAACTTAGCAACAAATAAAAACGTTACTGATCCAATGATTAATGTTGTCAGTAAACTAAAAAATAAAACTCTCCGCATTTTAAAGAACCCACGATCAATATTAGGCTGAATAAATAAAGCATATTGATGCCCATCTTTTTTAAAAGGTAGACCGATGAGATATCCTTTTGTTTGAACATCACTTTTGTTTAATACATTTAATACTTGATCTTTTTTTATATTCTTCTTTTTTAGTGCTGTATTTTTCAAAACGATTTTACCCGACTCATCATACAGTGATATATAAAAATTTTTACTAAGAATTTGTAAGGTCGCATCTACCCCATTTTGATTATCTTGTTTAGAATATATGGAAATAAAATTTTCTCCAACATCAATTAAATCACTTTGTACTTCTGTTTCAACATGTTTTATAAAGTATTTTGAAGCGATAAAAAAAGTAATGACTAAACTCAATAAAATAACTGAAATAAAGATTAAAACCAATCTCGAATACATGCTTTTCATGCGTGATTTTCCTCTAATTTATAACCTAAACCTCTTATTGTAACGATTTCGACTGTAGCCTTTAACTCTCTTAGACGCTCTCGTATTCTCTTTATATGCACATCAACTGTGCGTTCATCTCCTTCATAATCAAGTCCCCATATTTGCTCAATCAAATCATTTCTCGTAAAAATTCTTCCAGCTTGACTTGCAAGCTTCAACAATAATTCGAATTCCTTTAATGGTAATGTAATCGATTGATCATTCGCCGTAATTTCATATTTAACTTGATTAATCGTTAAATTACCTACAAAGATATTTTTATCAGATAGTAATTGAAATCTTCTTAATAGGGCTTTTACGCGGGCTACAATTTCCAAAGGATCAAACGGCTTTACAACATAATCATCTACCCCTAGATCAAAGCCCTTTAATTTATCCTGAGATTCACCTTTTGCAGTAACCATTAAAATCGGAATATCATAATACTTTTTAACCTCTTTTGTCAGCTCATATCCATCTACTTCAGGCATCATCACATCAACTACCGCTATTTGAATATTATTTTCTTCCAGCAACGTTAATGCTTCTTGACCATTTTCAGCCTCAATAACTGTATAGCCTTCACCACTTAAAAAAATAGAGATTAACTCCCGAATATTTGCATCATCATCGACAACTAATACTTTTACATGATTCAATAAATTCACCTACTTACATTTACAAATAATTATGTACTTATTATATAAACTCATTATCAACGACCCACGACTTACTGACCCTACGGTCTAGTTGAAGAAGAGGCTTGTGACTGCCAAACTTTAACAGTGCTTCTACCCTTGTAGATAGCATATACACTTATTCCTTCCCAGTAGTCCGTACGTCATAAAACTCCTACCTTAGTATGGTGGAATATAAGGACGGTTGACTTCGCCCCTACTACAAGAATTATATTCATGTAATAACTACACCAATATGTTCAAACCCTTTACGGTGTAGATTCATTGCTCCAATACGGTCATCATTTGATTTGTATTGGCAGTTTTCACAGCAAAATGTGTGTAATTTCTTATTTCGATTTGTTTTCTTGATATGTCCACATTTCGGACAAGTTTGAGAAGTATATTTCGGGTCTATTACAATTACTTTTTGTCCGTTCATTTGAGCTTTATATTCAAGCATTTTACGGAATTGGTAGAACGACCATGATACAGTAACATAACGTTCTTTTACTCGTACTTTTTCTGTCGTATTACGAACACCACTTAGATTTTCTAAAACAAACAGCGTCCCTTTAGGGTATTTATCAACGAGTGCCTTTGTAATTTGATGATTTACATCAGTAACATAACGGTTTTCTCTTGAGCCAATTTGTTTTAATTTCTTACGAGCAGATGGTGTTTGTTTTACTTGTAATTGCTTACGAGTTGCTTTAAATTTACCACGTTTATGTTTCACAACATGTCCGTTATAGAAGGTAGTTTTCCCTAGACTATCGTAAGTAGTGGCAAGGAAGTTGATTCCTAAATCAATACCGACTATATTGTTAACATTTACAAAATCCAATTCCGTAAAATTTTTCGTCATTGGAATGTGTAAAAACCACTTTTGGAATTTATATACCAACTTAGCGGTTCCAAATTTCCATGTGCCATTGAAGTATTTCTTCATTGCCTTGCATTCATAATTAAGTTTAAGACGCCCATCTATTGTATTTATACTGAATTGTTTTTGAGTAAGCGAGTAATCACGATTCCACACTAGGTCGTATTCAGGGAGCTTGAACTGAATCAAAGCCCATTCGTGTCCATTAGACTTTGCCGATTTGTAACGTGCAATAACTGTTTTCATTACAGATTGAGCCATTTGACTTTTCAAGCCGAATTGATTACGCAGGTCTAAGTAATACAAGTTGTTTAGATTTACTTGATTTAGGTTTTTTGTTTCAAAAATAATTTTCGATAACCAATTACAAGCCTTACGATACGCGTTGGTAGTAATTCTAAGACTATCGGCCTGATTATCGGAAACGTAAATTTGTATTTTAGCAGTTATTGTTACCATTATTCCCACCACCTTTCACTTACTTTATTATAAATAAAAAATAAGTGAAGGTTAAATAAAAGAGAGAATGGGGAAAGTCTCAGATACTTAATATGGTATATTAAAATACATTCCATATCAGATGGCAATTCCGCCCTTCCTTAACGTGGAGCTACGGCCTGCACACGTGAAAACGGGGGTTTCCTTGTCAATTTTTGATGAAACCAAAACTTACGTATATAAAAAAGAGAATGGCTTAATTGACCACTCTCTTAAGGAAATTTTAACTATTTTTTCGACCTATTTTAAATTCGTGATCTTCTACAATACTAATCAATCTATTCTCACGACTTTACCTGATTTTCTCTTTCTAACGATTCTTTTTCTATTCCCAGACTTTCCACATCTATATTTTCCATTTTCATCATCTACTACAGAATCCTTACGAGTCATAAATACTGCTATTAACATAGTTAAAATAAGAATCCCGCCAAATATATACATTTCTAGCACTACATAACCCCCAATTACTTTATCAAAATTGAATGCAAAAAAGACACTAGGAAAATCTCCAGTGCCTTAATAAGACATCATTTTGGAAACCTTCTCCCTACACGCCTACGAGGTTAGCTGTCGGATTCGGACCTAAAAAGTAGCCCTACCTAAAAAGGATTCACCCCAAAGTACAATTGCACAAAAATTGGTTCCCCCGCTTCAAAATTGAAATGTCCTTAATATATAGAAGAAACACTCAACTAAAACTCAGCGATCTATGGTCATTTAATTTTATGTATATTACTTAAATTACAATTCAACTACTAAATTGTAAACTATTTTACTACTTAAAGAAACTAATATGTCTTTTGATTAAAAATGCTGGGCCAATAAATGACCATTATGATCATCTTTTCCTAGTTGATTTTTAGAAAGCAAGTTGTTCAATATCACTTACTCAAAAAGGGTATGAGTCCATCTCTGTTATAAAACCCTAATTCACAGTTAACGTATGTAATCGTTAACTAAAATAAGTAATAACCCCCACTATTAAATTAAAAGTGACATAGATCAATAAGATGGTACCAACAATTCTTCCTGTGCTTTTATTCTTTTTCTTTGCAAATTTGTTAATTAAGAAGACAATTATAGCTATTACTAAAATTAGAATTAATAGTGGCAAAAAAATAAATAAGTCTGACATAGTTTATTCTCCTTTGAGTAATCTCTAAACTCGAAGTTACTAAATAAACTAATATTCTATAGAGATCCTTTTTATTCCTTGTTAGACTAAAATACCACTAGTACAAATAGAAAAAAGGATTGCCGCAGCAACCCTTTCTTAGCGCAGGTTATTTCTCCCAAAGTTCTACCAATCTACCTTCAGGATCTTTAATCCAAGCAAACTTACCATAATCACTAATCTCTTTTTCCTTTGCAAGAGGTACACCAACTTGCTCAAGATGCTTTATCGTCTCGTCTAGATTATAAACTTGAAAATTTAACATCACTTGCTGTTCTATTGGGAAATAATTGTCTTCTTCCGTAAAGAAAGAAAAGATCGTTTCATTTTCAGAATCGGGTTTAATAATAGTCCCATTCCAATTTTCTATTTCAACATTCAGCACTTTACTGTACCATTTTTTTAAAGCATCCAGATTTTTAGTCCTCCAAAATATTCCCCCGAAACCTTTTATCATCATAATCTACTCCCTCACTTTTTTATAAATTTATAAAAAAACACTTTTTGTTTACTTACTTTGCATAACCTTCTCTATTCGTCGATCCGGTAATAACCACATAATTGCAACGATTACATAAATTATTTGAGCGAACCAAGGCCAGATCAAAGACGTGCAAACTGCAGATAAGTAACAAACCACTGAAACTTTTCCTTTCCAATCATTACCTACTGCTTGTTTTAACTTTGAATTCTTTCCCTCTTTTTGGATAATTATACCTTGTAATATGAAGTAAGCTATTGCTGCCATTAAGAGTATTACACCATAAAGCATTGTCGGATAAGGTTTATAATGGTTTTCTCCCATCCAACCAGATGCAAAAGGAATTAAGGATAACCAGAAAAGCAAATGTAGATTTGCCCACATTATTGATCCTGTTACCTTTTGTAAAGTGTGTATCATATGATGATGGTTGTTCCAGTAAATCCCTACATAAATGAAACTAAGTAAATAACTAAGAAAGGTTGGGAAAAGTTGTAATAAGTCTTGTATATTTGGACTGTGAGGGATCCTAATTTCTAGGACCATAATTGTAATAATGATAGCAAGTACACCGTCACTAAAAGCTTCCAACCGATTTTTATTCATTGTTTACTCCCTATAATTATTTGTCTTTTTGTTTAATTTATATTTCTATCTATTTAGATTCCTTATTTCCTCGTAAAATTAAAAATATCATATCGGTTAGTTTAAAGAATGCATTCTAAAGTCACATCTAATGCCCGTCACTTAACAAGCCTATGTTCTAGCTCACTTTTTTGGCGCAAGTGATGACGAAAATGCATATAAACCAAATCATACCATTCCCTTGCATTTAGCCATCCGAACCCTCCATGCTGGACTTTATAATTTGGGTTGATAAGGTCCACTTTCGATTCCCATTGGCTCAACCTTAGAATTACTTGATTAATTCTGCTGATAAGCTCGTCCTTACTATCTGAATTATTAGGTGGGTCATTTAGTTCATCTGGCAATCTAATTTTAATTGGTGGAAATCCCCCAATTTTATATAACTGCTCACCAAATTCCGTTTTTCCAAGGGGTTGTTCATCATTTAATTTGGCACAGGTTTCCATGCAATCTAGATATTCATTGGCACAAATGATTAAATGGTCATACATTTGACCAATAGACCAAACCGCTTCTTCAGATTTATACCTTAACTGTTCCAAAGAGTAATTTTGAAGCTCGTTTTTGTATGTATTAATCAGTTCAAGTTCGTTCAGGGTAGATTCCTCCTTTGTATTCACTTAAATCTAAAATTTTACATTTTTTGCATATGTAACTAATCATTCAATATTCGTTAACAAATACCTTCTTCAAAATACCTACCATTTTTCTCAATTAAAAAATCGACTTTGCAGTCGATTTTTTTCACGCTGTTGAAAAACAATCTTGTCAATTATAATTATCAAATTTTCGTAAAAGGAGTAGAGTGATGTTGATTTCCATTACAGGATGCTCGCTTTCCATGGNNTGGGGCGAGATTCTTTAGCCTTCCCGCATATCCCATAAGAGTCGAGCATCCCTCCATTCCAATCAACTAATTCATCAACAAAAGTTTATGATAAAAACCTAATTAAATATTCTTTACTTAGTGTAACAGTTTAATAATCAATTTTTAAGTCAATTGAGATTCAACATCAACTTATAAACTAATCATTTAAAACGATTTATCTAAAATTTGCTCTTAATATTTTTAGTCGAAAAAAACAATTACTATAGTTTGTTGGTATATTATAATTGTTGAAACTCTTTAACATTTAAAATCGTTTATAAATATAAAAAATGAATTTTATCAATACTGTTCTACTAAATTTTGTTTTCCCTATACCGATTTATAATAGATTCACAAACACAAAAAAGGAATCTCCTAAATTAATGATTCCTCAAAAATTCTCTTTAGCTATGATCCTATTCAAATAACTTTTTGACTTTTAATATGGAGTAGGTGTAGGTGTTCCCGGTGGTCTCCACCAAGATTCAACAGTTTTCCAAGCAGTATTATAGTCGTAACCTTTTCCCATCAAATAACCTATAGCAACTGCTTCTGTTAATGCATGTTGATAGCCAAGGTGTTGTGCTTCTTTTAATCCATGGCTAACAGCTGGGTTTATTACTGTTAGAATTTGTTGTGGATTTACAGCTTGCTGTGGATTTCTATAATAATCATTGTGATTATAAGGTACGTGGTTGTAGAAATTCATATTAACGTTCCTCCCTTTTTAATAACGTATTATGCAATCTTGGGCTTTCAAATCTTTATAATATATGTAGATTAGGGAGTTTGCGGAATAGGCTATAAGCATGGCTTAAAAATTTTTAGGTGAACATCACAGTCATAACAATTGCTAATATACTTTTATATGGTGACTCCTTACCCTATGCGACTATACATCACACAAAAAGACTACCTAAAGTAGTCTCTCTTTAAAGTCCGGTCTAGTGGCGAAAAAACGTAAAGTAAAGGTACTATTTTTAATCTACTTTTTCTACCAATGATTGATAAATTTCCTTTAGTGACCACACTTTCCCTTTTTCATCTTTATAAATGACATGTTCACTTTGAAAGTGGGCAGGAGAATCCAAACCTGCAGCGGCAGCTAACCGAAATAAACCTTCACGCATTGAAATTAGGTAATTTGCTGTTCGATATTTTTTTTCATCAATGACAAGGGCTTTTTGTAAATCAGGATCTGTTGTGGCCACACCGACTGGACATGCATTGGAGTGGCATTTTAATGCTTGAATACAACCAATCGTAATCATAAATCCTCTTGCGATATTAACAAGGTCAGCCCCCATTGCCAATGCAATTGCTACTCGATCTGGCGAAAATAATTTTCCTGAAGCTATTATTTTAACTTGATCACGTACGCCATATTTTCTTAAAGCATGATCCATTAAAGGTAATGCAGATTTAATTGGCAACCCTACACTATCCGCCAGTTCCTGGTATGTGGCACCAGTTCCCCCTTCACCACCGTCTACAGTAATAAAGTCAGGGCCCTTCCCAGTACTTTTTATATGTTTTGCTAATTCATCAGCTTCGTGACCACTTCCAATAACCACTTTCATTCCTACTGGTTTTCCAGTTTGTTCTCGAATTTGTTCCATAAAGTCAAACAACGAAGGAAAGTCCTGAAACTCTCGAAAACGATTAGGACTATCAATGGATTTAAACGGTTCTACCATTCTTATTCTTGCAATTTCCTCTGTTACCTTTTCCCCATCAATATGCCCACCACGTGTTTTGGCACCTTGAGCTAATTTAAGTTCAAAAGCTTTCACTTCGGGAATTTTACTTTTTTCTATCAAGGCATCCCAATTAAAATTCCCCTCTTTATCTCTAACCCCGAATAACCCTGGGCCAATTTGCATGATAATATCAACGCCACCCTTTAGATGGTATTCAGACAGACCACCCTCACCTGTATTCATCCATGTCCCTTTCGCAATTGCTAATCCCTCTGAAAGTGCAGTAATAGCCTTTTCACCTAAGGATCCATAGCTCATAGCAGACATACCAATCTGGCCTTTTACAATAAAAGGATACTTCGTGTTTTTACCTATCACAATTGCATCACTATCATCTAATAAAAATGCAAGTGAATCATTCTTCTCTAATCTTTCTTCCTTCTGTGTAAATAAAGGCTCTTTAATCAATAAATATCGGTTTGTTGTTACGTTTATTTGCTGGCCCATTTTTAATTCTTCTGACAGTTTTGGAAACATCGAATTTCTAATATAATATCCTTTTTCTTCAAAGTCTCTTTTAGACCCAAACCCAAGGACATCTCGTTTATATTTTGCTTTTTTGACAATGTGCTCATATTCTTCTCTAGAAAAAGGTTTACCTTCTAAGTCATTGTTAAATAAATACTGACGTAACTCAGGTCCAATCGTTTCTAAGAAGTACCTAACTCGTCCTATTACTGGGTAATTACGGAGTATTGGATGCTGCTTCTGTCTTCGATCTATAAAAAACAAATATAGTGCACCTATTATTAAAATTAAAAGTATTAAGGCAAAAAAAATGAATCCAAGGATAATTAAAACATTTGTTATATTCAATTATAATTCCCCCTTGAAAAAGTTCCGTAATATTGCTATCAAATTTATTTTAAATTAAAATACTTCATTCTTACTCTCTTTAATTGAGTTTACATTTTATTCTTTACATATTTCCTTTCAATTTATACAATGCAAGCATCATCGAATACACTCTTATTCAGCTATAAAGTCATCTAGAAAAAAATTGTGTTGGATGGCTCCATCATTATTTAACATTTTCTTTTGATCATTTAAATATTCTTCAAGAGAATTTAGTATTTTTTTCTCTTCCAAATAAAAGGTCTTCCTTTTTTTATTGAACCCAATTAATATTTTCATTTATAGATATTCAATAAATCATAAAATAGTCCTCTCATAATTGAACTTTAATCCCCCGACTCCAATGGAAAATGGAAGTGTCTTAGGCCTCGCTACATAGAAAACGAGTGGAAACCTAAGTCTTTTTTTCATTAATATTAATCACAAAATAGTCTTGAAAATTAAAATCTAATTAACTTTTCATCTCCAAAATAATAAGTTATTAAATTTTCTAGGACCTGTTAATATTCTTCTTGTTAAATAGTGGAATAATATGGAATACTAAAGCTAATAACTATTATTTTAATTGTTGAATAATAACTTCAGGAGTGTCTTATGAATAAGATTCGGATTAGTAAAGTAGGTTTATTTAAACTATTTTTCATTTCAATATTACTAGTTACATTTATATTCGTTGGAAAAAACGTGCTTTTAAACTTCGACTTTAAAATGTTCTTTAACTATATGGAGTCCCTTACATTAATACAGTACTTTTTGATTTTTGCATTAGGAATTTTAGCAGTATCTCCAATGTTTTTATATGACTTCGTACTTGTAAGACTATTAAAATTAGATTTCAGTTTTCGAAAAATATTAATGGTAGCATGGCTTGCGAATACTTCCTCAAACCTAATTGGTCTTGGTGGGGTTGCAGGTACTACCATTCGAACTCTATTTTATCGAAAAGATCGCACCGGACCCGAAATTGTTAAAGCAGTGAGTAGTGTAACGATATTCTTACTTTCTGGATTATCGATATTGAGCTTAGTTTTATTTACTGGAATTTTCGATTTATCATTTTTAAATGAATATAAGTATTTATATATCGCTATCATCATTGCAATTTGTTATTTCCCGGTAATGTTTTTAGTCGTTTATTTAAAACGTAATTTTTTCTCGGAGAATTTTTCCGCAAAATATATGCTTTCACTGGTTGTCATTTCCTTATGTGAATGGTCTTTTATTTTATTATTCATTTACTTCATTTGTTTATTTTTACATATCGACATTTCAATCATAGAAGTATTACCTGTTTTTTTAGTCGCGTCTGTTGCAGCACTTTTAAGTATGATTCCAGGCGGTCTTGGATCTTTTGATTTTATTTTCCTATTAGGTTTTACATACTTTGGAATCGATAAGGAAACGACACTTCTTGTTTTATTGATTTATCGTTTCAGTTATTTCTTTTTCCCGTTTGCTTGCGGTATTATTTTAGCTCTTAAATTATTATGGAATAAAATAAATCAATCATTTAATAATATTCCAAATCAAATATCAACTTATTTGGGGCATAAACTTTTAACGATTTTAATATTTTTATCTGGCGTTATTCTATTAGTTTCTGCTGCTGTACCAAGCATGCTTTTGAGAATTAGTCTTTTAAATTTAATTTTACCTTCGACAATTATTAATATTTCACATTTAATTTCGGTTACAGCAGGCTTTACTTTGCTAGGACTCTCTCGTGGAATTGATTATAAAGATAAAAGAGCATGGTATATTACACTTTTCATGCTAATTGTTGGGGCAGTTACAACCTATTCAAAAGGATTAGATTATGAAGAAGCTCTTTTTGTATTAGCAGTTGCTTTTATATTATTTATTTCAAAGAAACAATTTTATAGAGAAAGCTTCGTTTTAACTTGGGGTAAGCTTATTGTCGATAATTTTATTTTATTCTTCTTTTTAGGTAGTTATTTACTTATTGCTTATATCAATCTACCTCAAACAAATGTCAAAATACCTGCTAAATATTTACCTTATATACTTGTTAATTCGAGAGATATCGTGATTAGTGCAGTTCTTGGTTTTGCAGCTGCTTTACTATTTTTTTATATCGCATTTTTTAAAGTTAAAAGAAAACAATTTGAATTTATAAATACAAAAGCTGAAGAAGAAAAAATAAAAGAACATTTTAATAAGTATGGTGGTACAGAACTTTCACATTTGGTTTTTTTACATGATAAATACTTATTCTGGGCTCAAGATGAGACAGTATTATTTATTTTTCAGCCATATGCAGACAAATTAGTTATTTTAGGTGACCCGGTTGGTGAAAAATCTCGTTTATATCCTGCTATTGAAGAATTATTAAACTATGCCGATCAATTTGGATATACACTCGTCTTCTACCAAGTAAACTCAAATTCACTTTCCTATTTACATGAAAACGGATTTGATTTCTTTAAACTTGGTGAAGAAGGATTTACTGATATATCAACTTTCACTTTATCTGGAAAACGTAATAAAGGAATTCGTGCACTTTACAATAAATTTGAACGCGAAGAATATAGTTTTCAAATGATTGAACCACCTTATTCAAATGAATTCTTTACGGAATTAAAGGAATTATCACAAGAGTGGTTGAAAGGGCGAAAAGAAAAAGGGTTTTCACTTGGCTATTTTGATGAGGATTACATCAAACTTGCGCCAGTAGCTATTATTAAAAACAATGAAAATAAAATGATTGCTTTTGCATCCATTATGCCAAACTATAATGAGCATACGATTTCAATTGATTTAATGCGTCATAGAGTTGACGCTCCAAATGGAATTATGGACTTTATGTTTGTTAACTTAATTGAATGGTTTAGGTCCAGAAATTTTCATTATTTTAATGTCGGTATGACACCTTTAGCAAACGTGGGTCTATCTAAGTATTCATTTACAAGTGAAAAAATTGCAGCGCAAATTTATCAATATGGACAATTCTTATATCACTTTCAAGGTTTAAGAAGCTTCAAAGAGAAATATGTTAATTCTTGGACGCCTAAGTTTTTGGCGTATCATAAAAAAACATCCTTACCAATCACAATGCTACAAATAACTTCATTAATTTCTAGGTCTAGAAAAAATTAGTTTTAGCCAGTTAATGTATTAAACATTGACTGGTTTTTTTATTGTGAATAAACTATTTTCCACTTAAAACCTACTCAATTATTAATCAAAATAAATAAATTGGTAAAAAATAATAGTTATTATCGCTTGCAAAATTATTTCCCATCAATTATGATTGTGTCATATTAAATTGTGCACAACTAATATGTAAGGATGTTGATCGAATGAATAAAGAAAATCAGCTTTTGCTTGAAAATCAGGTATGTTTTTCAATTTATGCTTGTTCTCGAGAAATTACTAAATTATATCGTCCAATCTTAGATGAGATCGGTATTACGTACCCGCAATATCTTACATTGCTCTCACTTTGGGAAAAAGACCAACAAACTGTGAAAGAACTTGGGGAGACTCTTTTTTTAGACTCAGGTACGCTTACACCAATGCTTAAAAGGATGGAATCTGCGGGACTAATTTTACGTAAACGTGATTCAAGTGACGAGAGAAAAGTATTTATTACACTAACTGAAGAAGGTACTAAATTAAAAGAAAAAGCTTTCTGTATACCTGAGAAATTTTTAAAGGAAAGTAATACCACTAAAGAGGAACTTTTAACAGTATTAAATCAGACAAAAGCTTTATTAAAGAAAATTCAATCTGCTAATGAGGATAAAAAATAGATAATTTATATTAAGGAGAGAATGTAATGGAAAAATTATATACTGCTACAGCAACTGCAACAGGTGGACGTGACGGAAGAGTTATTTCATCAGATGATTTTATTAATTTATCACTTAAACCACCAGTGGAATTAGGCGGTCCTGGTGGAGCAACAAATCCTGAACAACTTTTTGCCGCTGGTTATTCAGCTTGCTTTGACAGTGCATTAAATTTAGTAGCTCGTAGGCAAAAAATTAAATTAGAATCTACATCAGTAACTGCAAACATAACAATTGGTAAAGACCCTGCTGATGGAGGATTCAAATTAGCTGCTCAACTTGATGTAAAGGTACAAGGTGTTCCAACAGAAGTAGCTGTAGAACTAGTTAAAGCAGCCCATGGCGTTTGTCCATATTCAAAAGCAACTAGAGGAAACATGGATGTACAATTAAGAGTAATCGGATAATATTTAGCATAATGGGAGAAGGAAAAGTTTTTACTTACCCCTTCTCCCTCTATCCTTATCCTTGTTCTATTATCGTTTCATATTTTAATGAATCGTCTTTTGTGAAGAATTTTCTATAGGATAGAAGTGTTGAGGAGAATACACTAATTGCAATTGCGCCAATTAAAATACATTCTATAAGCAATTGATATTTGATCGCATATAAAGGACTTATTCCAGCAAAGATCATTCCCGTCATCGAGCCTGGTAAAGTAACAATTCCTACAGTTTTAGCTCGATCAATTGATGGAATTAAGGCAGCTTTAATTGAATTTTTTATGACATTATTTGAAGCTTGTTTAGTTGTTGCCCCTAAGCATAATGCAGCTTCAATTTGATTTTTACTTGCTTGAATTTCAGCCCTAAGTCTTGTTAACGCTAAGCTATTGGCATTCATTGATGTACTAATAATCATACTTGAAATCGGAATAACATACTGAGCCTTCAACGCAATTTTGTTTGCTATCAATACGACTCCTAAAGAAATCATGACGCCTAGCAAAATACTAATAAATGAAATAAAAAATGCTCCTTCAATTTGTTGTGACCTTTTACTCGAAGTATAAGCACCGAATAAAATCATACAAAATAATATAATGATGACAATTAAAAAATGCTCAATCTGCAGTATGTATTCAAGTACATACCCCATTATCATTAATTGAATGACGGTCCTTACTGAAGAAACGCCAATGTCTTTTTCAACACCAAGTTTTTGATAATAGGATATTCCGATAGCAATAATAATTAATAAAAATGTCAGAGATACTCCTGTAATATGCAAATTACCTTCCATCATTTCACCGTTGCCAAAAACTTATAAAAATCAATAAGAACGATTATTTTTATAGATTTCGTTTATTTCCCTTTTCCACGTGTCCGACTTTGCCTAGTTAGGCTACTTTCGTTTGGTATAACACTCCAAGGGCGTAAATTCGGATACAA